>JBOHRY010000113.1:0-5803 GCA_050732955.1 Gemmatimonadales bacterium
CCACCGGGTTGTCTGGAAGGGCCGCCTTGATCGCCACGCCGAACTTGATGTACGAATCGCGATCAGGAAAGTTGTTCGGGATAGAAGCAACTGCCGCGCGAACCTCTTCAAGCTCGCCCCGCAAGAGCTCCTGCGGAGGCGCTTTCGCGCGTTCACCGCTTGGGCCGCGAAGCACCTGACTGATTTCACGTCCGAATTCAGCGCGGAGCGCATCAAACAACTCTTCCACCTTCTTGGCCGTCAGCAGTGGCAAGTCCTGCGGCCCAATCCGATCGAGCCCACTTGGCTCCCAAGTGTACGCCGTCCCCGTGGGGTGCCGTCCTTCAATGACATATTGCTGGCCGTCACCCAAGATTTCGATCTTCTGCTCCTTCCCTTGGTACCGGAAGCTGAGACTCTGCTTGCGGAGCGGGACCTCGGCGCGACAGGCCAGTAGGCAACGCGGTTGGCGACCGTACCGAACCGGCATCGGACCCAGGAGACGGATTGCTACTTCGTGGACGCGACGCGCAACCTCTTTGTCATCACAGTCGATGTCGATGGCGGGATGATACCTGCCGAGCAGTCCGAGGTTCGCACCAGCGTGCTGCCACTTCTCAACGGTGTTCCGTGTCGGGCGCGGCTCCCTGAGACAGTCGTAACCGTACCAGCCGTTCGGGCCTGGCAGTCCCGGAATCTTGCCGAGCAATGCTGGCTTGACGCGAGAGCCAGGGGCCAGCGGAGCGCCCGGCGGAATCACGGAAGTCACGCCGGTGAAACCGCGGTCGTAGATGGCCGTGTAGTTGACAGGCACGGACGGCTCGACCTTCCCCGCGGCCGTCACGGCGTCGCCTTGTGCGTCCCGCCGCCGGGGACCGATTGCACACGGCGGGACATCGTTGGCACGAGGGCTTCGGCGTCCGCTCGCTCACACGCCCAGCGATTTCCGACTCTGCGCAGGGGCAATTCCCCGCGCATCCCCGCTTGAAAGAGCGCAGCCACGTTCACGCCGAGTTCCAGAGCAATTTCCGAGATCAGAACCAACTGTCTGCCCGTCGGGACGGGGTGGGCAACATCGTTGAGCATTGTGTGCCTCCCTGAAAAAATGAGTCGCGATCCGGAGCATGCCGGTTCCAGTCGCGTCTGAGGAGGCTATGGGGTGGGCTATTACACCCCAAGGCGTGACGACCGCGCCGCATTCGTGCGTTTCTCGCAGGCTTGGAGTCGCGATCTGATAAGAGACCGCGCGTTGTTCGGAAACAACGTCCACCTTCGTACACGCGCGCGAGGACCGTCGTTGTCAGTGTGCACCATCTCTCGACAGCGATTCGATCCAAGCGGAGGGCCAGAGGCCGGGCCGGCGGAGGCGTGAACGGCGTGCGAGCGGGAGGTCTGATGTGAGGAAACCGCAGGATGTCAGGGAGCATCGTACCCGGCATTCCGCGACTGAGGGAATTGGATCGTTCAGACCGATTGAAGCACCATCAACCGAGGCGGGGCTATTCTGGCACGAACGTTGCCAATTTGCGGAAGTCGGTGTGCGGGCCAAAATCTCATCGCCCGTACCCCCGCTCCAAATGAAAGGAAGCACGGTGGCATGAAGGAGCTCCTACGGGTGGCACAGTCGTCACGGGATCTGCAACAACGTGCTGGACACCGAGCTCGCAGCGTGACCAGACGCCTGTCGCCCCGCCTGGTGCGCGCCATTGCACGCTCCTCTCATCGAGTGGTGGCTGTGTGAACATCGAGCACGGAACTCTCGTAACGATAGGGGTCGTCGTGTGGATGGGCGTGATCAACCTCGCCCCCTACGCTGTTTGGCAATCGCGACTCTTGGTGCGCTGGCCCATCTACGGTCTCGCGTTCGGTTCATGGGGTGTACTCCTCTGTTGGGGCGCCTCGCGGCTGCCGACGCCGTGGGGTTTCGTCGGTCTCGCGGCGGTCGCTTTCTGGTTCCTCTGGGAAATGGATCGGTGGGAAACGCGGACGCATGCGGAGAGCACGCGCTTGCGGGAGATCGAACGTGAAGAGGATCGGCAAGACGGCCGCAACCAACTCGAAAGAGAAATCAACGAGTGCGAGGAAATCGAGCGTGCGAAGCGATGGGCGGCGTATCTCGCAGCCCATCCCGAAGAGGCCCGGCGGCGCCGGGAAGTCGAAGAGTGGGAGGCGCGTCACCCCGGCGAATCGCGGTCTGACGACCAGATGCGCCAAGGCGAGCAAATGTTCGACGCGATGCAGCGATTCCGCCGCGAAGGCCGGTAAGAGTGACTACAGCGGAAACGGCGAACCCGCTGAACAAGAAGGCCCTCTTTCATTACAACCAGGGCGAGTCCACCAAACGCGTGACGCCGGCGGGTGCGATCTATTTCCCGGTCGTCGTCACGGATGCCCGCCCCTCGTTGGACGGCCCGCGCTGCGATATTCTGCGCTTCACTTCTCGACCGGCGGCGTTGTGACGACGACTGAACTGTGTATCGCGGCGGTCCTGCTCATGGTGTGGTTCAGCTACATCACCGACCGGGCCGAACTGCGGCGCCGAGAAGAGCGTGCCGCGTGGGAGGCACGGGAGCGCGAACGTTGGGAGGCGGCGGCCGCTCAGGCCCTTGCCCGCGAGGATGCCCGCGCCGCCGCGCAGTGGGAGAAGGAGCATGAGCGCGAGCGCCACATGGACATCGACCAGCACATCCAGTGGTTGAAGGACGGCGGCTTGACCGGCCGTTCGTGGCCGCGTCGCTGGCCGGGCGAATGATGACGACCGCGGAAAGCGCCGAGCTGCTCAATAAGAAAGTCCTCTTTCACTACCATCAGGGCGAGTTCACCAACCGCGGGACGCCGGCGGACCCGGTCTATTTCCCGGTCGTCGTCACCGAGGTGCGGACCGCGTTCGGGCGCCGGGATGTGCAGGTGGCACCGATCGACGGGACCGGCCGATTCTGGACCCGCATTGATCGCCTGCTCTTTGAGGATGACATCGTCCGCTGACGATGTCCTTGGCGGCGTTCTTGCCCCGCGCCGACGGTTTCGCTGCGGGCCCGGTCTATGACCAAGAAATTTGCCCACGAATTTCCGCGGACCGCGTGTGTGGGCTTTGCTAGAAAGGCGGGATGGGGTTCGATTCGCTGAAGGGGGGGGTCGGCGGCGAGCAGCGCGGGCTGTGCTAACTACTGTGCAATGTCCGGTACGCAAAAGGTGCGACCGCCAGCCGCGACGTTCGCACCTGATGCGATCAAACCTCAACAACCGCGCCACGTCGGCGATTGCCGCCCTCTACGGGCGCGGCTCCCAAAGCGGACGCGCTACCGGACTGCGCCACGCCCCGTATGCGAAAATCTACACCCACACTCGCGCGAGCGCGGCGACCGCCCGTCCCCGGTGCGACACCGCATGCTTCGCCTCATCGGTCGCCTCGCCGAAAGTCATACCCAGCTCGTCGGAGAAGAACAGCGGGTCATATCCGAATCCGCCGCTCCCCCGCGGCGCCCGCGCGATGCGGCCGTCGGTCGCGCCGCTGACCACGATTTCGTCGCCGCCCGTCCGAGCCAGCACCAGCACACAGCGATAGCGCGCCGTCCGGGCTGCTTCCGGTACATCGCGGAGCCGCTCGAGGAGCTGGGCGTTGTTCGCGCTGGCGACCAGGGCGTCCGGCCCGTCGCCGCCGGCGAAGCGCTTCGAATGGACTCCGGGCGCGCCGTTCAGTGCGTCAACCTCGAGCCCCGAATCGTCGGCGAGTGTCGGGAGTCCGCTCCGACGCGCAAACCAGCGAGCCTTGGCGCGCGCGTTGGCCTCGAACGTCGCGTGGGTTTCCAGTCCATTCTCTTCGGCTGATTCGGCGAGATCCAGATCGGCGGGAAAGACGATGGTAACCGGGAGCTGCGCGAGCAGCGATCGGAACTCCGCCTGCTTGCCGGCGCTCCGAGTTGCCACCAGCAGCCGGTTCACATCGCGATGGCGGCGCGCTGCAACGCGAAGAGCTGGTTGAGCCCCTGCCCCGCCAGGTCGAGCAGTGCGCTGAGTTGAGCCCGATCGAAGGTGCCGTGCTCGCCGGTCCCCTGCACCTCCACGAAATTCTCCGACTCCAGCATCACGATATTGGCATCGACCTCGGCGTCGCGGTCCTCGAGATAGGCCAGATCGAGGCGATTCTCGCCGTCGACCCTGCCCACCGACACGGCGGCAACGAGCTGGCCGAATGCGGACGGCTGTCCGGTCCGATTCGCCAGCCAGGCACAGGCGTCGTGCAGCGCCACACAGGCGCCGGTGATGCTGGCGCAGCGCGTGCCACCATCGGCGACCAGGACATCGCAATCGATCTTGATGGTCCACTCGCCGAACGCGAAGTCGCGCATCGCGGCGCGGAGCGAACGGCCGATCAGGCGCTGGATCTCGTAGGTGCGACCGCCCGGCCCGTGCCGCTCGCGGTCGTTGCGCTCCTGCGTCGCTCGCGGCAGCATGGCGTATTCCGCCGTCACCCACCCCTGTCCGCTTCCCTTCTTGAATCGCGGCACGCCCTCCTCGACACTGGCGGTGCAATGCACCAGCGTCCCGCCCATGCGCGCCAGACATGACCCTTCGGCGAACGGGTTGGTGCGGCGTTCGAGCACGGTCGCGCGAAGTTCTTCGTTCCGGCGGCCATCAGGACGAGGCACGAAGGCGCTCCACGAGACGGGTGGTGGATTGTTCGGGAACGAGCGGTACGATTTCGACGCGTCCACCGCGCTGCCGGACCAGGTCGGCGCCGACGATCGTCTCGATGACATAATCGCCGCCCTTGACGAGCACGTCGGGTGTCATCGCTTCGATGACCTTGATCGGCGTCGGTTCGTTGAAGATGACAACGCAGTCGACGCAACCGAGCGCAGCGACCAGCCGGACTCGTTCGGATTCGGGGACCAACGGACGGTCAGCGCCCTTGCCGAGCTGCCGCGCCGACGCATCCGAGTTGACGGCGACGACCAGCGACCGGCCAAGCGCTGCCGCTTGTTCCAGCAACGCCACGTGCCCCACGTGCAAGAGATCGAAGACGCCGTTGGTAAAGACCACCGGTCCGGCGGCAGCACCGCGCCACGTGATCGCCTCGGGCAGTGATCGGATCTTGGCGCTGCTTGGCCCGGAACCGCTCAGAGCGGCGACTCGGCGCGCGGTTTGTAGTGCAGCACCTTGACCCCGAAAATCGGCAGCTTTACCTGCTCGGCGTATTCCGAACTGATGATGATGGTCGATGGATGACCCATGCGGCGCTCGATCCGGATGCGTTTCGCCTCGGGAGGTAGTCCGAGCGTATCGGCGCGGGCCACCAGCGTGATCCGGATGATCGAATCCGGTACCGTGGTGGCAAAGCGCGCGCTGGTGCGCATTTCATCGCGGAACTCCGCGTACCGCATGTATGGCGGCAGATACTTCACGGCAAAGAAACCGATCAGTACCAGGAACACGATCGAAACGAGACATCCCAATCCGCTGCCGCCGCTGCGGTCCTTCGTCGCGTTTACCAGTTCTGGTGTACTCCATCGATGATTTTGGTAACGAGAAGCGCGAGCGCCTTCTTCTTGCCGTCGTCTTCGTGACCTGGCTGATAGTCGCCCTGCACCAGCTGGTTCTTGCCATCAAAAAGTGTGCGGCCGGTCTTCTGATCAACCACGGTGACGTCCACCGTCAGCTCGACCTGCCGCCGCGTGACGTCCACCGTGTTGGCGGCTCCCGGCGTAGTCGCGGTGCCGTGAAACGACAGTGGCTGGTCAGGATCGTACCGGGTGACCTTGCCAGTCACCACCGCGTCTGCCTGGCTGGGCGCCGCCGCGCGGAGACCCAGACGGGATTCCAC
>JBOHRY010000114.1:0-3721 GCA_050732955.1 Gemmatimonadales bacterium
AGTATGCACCGCCCGATCCCGAATCCCATTCGGCTGCTCGGTCTCGCCCGCATCCTCACCGGCGTCTGGTTCATTCTCAACGGCGCGGCGACGTTGCGCCAATATCGTGACCTCGTTCCACAGGCCCAGCGACTCTTCGGCGGCGATGTCGGCGCGACCGACGCACCGATCCGGTCGCTGCTGGCGTTGATCCTCGCGGCCCTACTCATCCCGATCGGCCTTGGCCTGGTCGCGATGGGATTCCGTTGGCTGCGCCGGTTGCGCCTGCCGCCTCAAGGTCCCGCCGCCATCGATCGTGACGAAGTGGTCGCCGCGCTCTGCCGACACGAATTGCTCAGCTATGCGGCGAGCCACGGGGAACCGTACTGGCCGCTGCGGCGCTGGCTCTCCGATGAGCTCGCGGACCTGCCAGACTGGCGCCGTGCGATCGTCAACCGATCCGTCCGGATTTTCGTTCGATCGTGTGCCTTTGCCATCGCACTCACGATCGTATTGATCGTCGTCCAGCTCACGACCGGCAACTTGCTCGGCCCATTCCCGCTGGGATTTGTCGCTGTTCTTCCGTTCGTGACGGCACTCGGCGCCGTGCTGGCGCTCCTGTTGATCGCATCGCACAGCCCGCGAATCGAGTCGGTCGAGTTTTCGCTGCCCACGCGTCTCGGTTCCCACCATGGAGTCCAGCCGGAGCAGATCATCGAGAGCCATCCGCGGCTTCTGCATTCAGAATCTCCCGCGGTGGGGATGACACTCGGGGTGATCGGTGTTGCGGTCCAATGTCTCATGCTGCTCTGGTGGAATCTTTCGTATATTGGTTACCCGCTGCTGGTCACGTCCATCGTGCGAGACGCGGGCTCGATCGCGGGGGGCGTCGTCTTCTTCGTGCTGGGACACCGAATGGTGACGACGGCCGGAGAACTCCTGCTGCGATTCCAGTATGATTCGATTCTTGTGTTGATCGACGACACCGGTCACGGGCCGGCCGCCCGGGCCGCCGCGGTGCGTACCGAAAGTCCGGGGCTCGCCGGCCCACGGCGCGTCGTCGCGACGGTCGGCGGCAACTACGCACGCGAGTCGGCCGAACGGCTGATTCGGGAATCGAGGGTTGGCGATTGAATCGTATTCCGGGTCACCGTTTCCGCCTCACATGCCTGGCCGGTTGTTTCGTTGCCGCCTGCCATTCCGACCCGTACCCGGTGCCTCCGCACGGTGCGGTGGGGCCACGCGTTGCCGGCCCCGAAGCCTTTCTGACCTCCGGAACCAATGGCACATGGACGACCGACGGCGCCGGCATTCTGTACACCGACTCCTGCCTGACGATCCCGCCGGTCCCGTTCGGCTCGATTCACGGGATGGCCATGCAGCCCGCCACCGGTGGCAGCGCGACCTGGGTCCGGTGCGAGAATCGCGCGCCGTTGATCTTCTCGCGCGACTCGGACGAGCTCTTCTTCACGCCCGCGCTCAATCCGAAGGGAAAGCTGCTCTACATCGAAGCGGTCGGATACAACGTGAACGCCCCGATTCCGTGCCTTTGCCTCCCGTTCCCGAATGGATGGCACGCCGATCTGTGGACCGACGATTCCGGATTCGCCCCCGGCACCCGGCGCAGGCTCATGACGCTCTACCGCGATCACCTCGGCGTGGTCACCGATACCCTCGCCGTGAATTGGCTCTCGGATGTGACCTGGAGCGGCGACAACACGTTCATCGCGCTGGCGGGGAATCTGCACCCGCCCATCGTGCTGAACTCGTTCGGCGTCTTTCGTGGAATCATCGCCGGAACGGCTTCGATCAGTCTGGTGGACGGCACGTCGGGAGCGCGGCTCTTTTCGCTGGCCCGGGCGGGCGCGACGATCGTCTTCGTCAATGATTCACTCACAATCCGTGAGATCAGCAGCACCGGTGGAGCAGTCAGTGTTGTCGCGAAAATTCCGGTCGGTGACGAACGCTACATCCGTGATCTGTCGTGCGTCGCGGACCGCTGCCTGGTGATCACCAGCGACGGCGCCAGACCGCCGCAGACATTCTGGTCCGTTACGCTGACGACCGGTACCATCGCCATCCTTCGAATCGATGATCGCGGGTCCACCCGGGCGCGCCTTTCACCCGATGGCACAAGGGTTCTCGTGACCGCGCCGAGTGGTGTGTACCTCTATAGCGATTTGCGGCCTTAGCCAGCTCGGAGTCGTGGGGTCCGTGCGAAGTTCAAGTGCAGCCATCGTTCTGGGGAGGCTCGAATGTGGCATCGGAATTTCGCCATCTATGCGGTGCACATCGCCTTCTGGTCCGCGTTCGGCATCACCGAGCGCTTCGTGGGCGCCGGTCACGCCGCGCCATCCAGCGCCCCAACGGCGGAAGCGCCGACCACCGCTCGCTTTTCCCGCGCCGTCCTTGCCGTGCACTTCGTCGCCTTTGGTCTCATGTACCTGGGGATCGGTATCCCCGTCTTCTCCCATCGCGTTCCGGCAAGGTTTCCGGAACAGCGCATCGTGGGGACGCTGATCATCGCCGGTGGCGCGTGGTTGATGTGCTGGTCGCTGCTCTTCTTTCGCTCCTGGCGGTTTCGCGCCAAGCTCGACGCGGGGCACGAGCTGGCGCGCTCATAATTCACGGAGGTCGTGATGTCGGGACGACACTGGCGGGCTGTGGTCGCTGGCATTGGACTCCTGCTCGGCTGCCGCGCACCAAGGCACGATGCGACATCCGCCGAGGTTGCCGCACTCCTCGCGACCGATCGCGATTGGGCAAAGCTTTCCGCCGTGGGCAAGGATGTCGATTCGATCAGCTCCTACTGGACCGACGATGCCAGGGTAGTCGGGACGGGCCAGCCTGTGGTGTCGGGTAAGCCTGCGATTCGTGAAATGGTCACGGGCATGATGAAGATCCCGGGGTTTCATATCAGCTGGTCGCCGGATAGCGCTGTCATCTCCCGGTCGGGCGACTTGGGCTACACGTTCGGTACCAACGAGGTCACCGTGCCGGATTCGGCGGGGAAGCTCATTACCGCGTCCGGTCGTTACCTCACCGTCTGGCGCAAGGGCGCGGATGGTCGGTGGCGCTGTGTCGAAGACTTTTCCAATTCAGCGCCGGTGTTGCGGTAGCGTGAAGACAGGCGAATCGTCGAATCAGCCCGCACACCGATGGTACACGCGACCGGTTCTCTTCGTGGCTGACGTAAATCGCGCCCTGGATTTCTCCGTCAACACACTCGGATTCGCGAAATCCTGGCACGAGGGCGACGGTTCGGGCGGTGTCTGCCAAGTCAATCACGGCGAGTGCGAGATCATCCTCCGCCAGGAGGTGACACGCCGTGATCGCGGCCGTCTTTACATCGAACTGCCTGCCGGGGCGCTCCAGGATCTCAGGCAGACACTGGCGGAGCGGTCAGTGCCCGCCACGAACACCTGGTGGGGATCCGACGCCATCCTGCTCCAGGATCCCGATGGCAATGAGCTTCTCTTTCCCGTCTTGGCGTGAGCATTCATCGCCAGTGCCCGGGCAGGTCGCGGCGCGCCAGACGAACCGTGAGACGCGTGCTGGGTGTGACTCCGCTGACTATCACCGTCACGGCAGCACTCGCCGTGACCGCATGTTCGCACTCGTCACAGGCATCGTCAGCGACATATCAGCGCCGCGAACTCGAGATTCCGGTCCGCGACGGCACCCGGCTGTTTGCCGTCGCGCTGATTCCCCGGGCACCGCACGGCCCGCTGCCGATCATTCT
>JBOHRY010000115.1:0-5367 GCA_050732955.1 Gemmatimonadales bacterium
GTATCACTTCTATCGTCTCTCCTCTCTCCAACTTCTCTCTTTTCCGTTCTCACTTCTCTCTGGCGTTCAGATATTCCTTCTGGTACATGTTCAACAATTCAAAGAAGTAGGAGAGTGCCAATGGACCTATGAGCAGTCCGATGATGCCGAGGTAACTGACGCCCGCTATCGCGCCGGCGAGCGTAATCAGCGGATGGATCTGCGCGTACTTGTTGGACACGTATGGCCGAATGAGGTAGTCCACTATCAGTCCCATGAACACGCCCCAGATCACCATCCCCACCGCGGCACCGACGCGGCCACTGCTGAAGAGCACCAGCGCGGCGGGTGCCCAGACCAGCCCGCTCCCCACGATCGGCAGCAGCGAGAGAATCACCACCACCGCTCCCCAGAACACGGCGTTCGACAAGCCGAACACCGTGAACGCCAGCCACATCAGAGTTCCCTGGATCACCGCGGACACGCCGGTGCCGATGATCGTCGCGTTGGTGACCGCCGTGAACCGGTTCCCCAGCGCGGTAACGTTGGCATCGGAGAACGGAATGAACGGGCGCAGGAATCGCCAGGCGCGGCCAGGATCCTCCAGCAGGTAGTAGAGCCCGAACAGGGTAAGCAGCAGGTTGATCGTGAGGCGTGCGGCCGTACCAATCAGGGAGAACGCACTCCCGGCCAGGAATGACACGGCCTCCGTTCCCGCCTGCTTGATCTGCGGACCAACGGCGAAACCGCCGATCTCGAGTGTGCCGATTCGCTGCAGCAGCGATGAACTGAGAATCGAACTCGCCGCATCGTGGGCCTGCCCGACCAGGAGCGTCACCAGCCACACCATCGGCAGCACCAGCCCGACGATGACCACCAGCACGACGAGCAGTGCCGATACTGACCGGATCCCGATGCGCCGTTCGAGGAACCGGTGCAACGGAGCCACGGCCACGTAGAGCACCGGTGCCCCGAGCAGGCCCGACGCGTAAGGAAAGAGCGAGATGACGATGATGATGCCGAGAATCGCGACCAGCCACGCAGCGCGCTGGTGCTTGGTATCAAAGATGGCCATGCGCCTCCTGGATCGAATCGAGGATCGGGTGGAGCGCCGTCCAGACGTTGTCCGCGACGCGCCGCGATCCTTCACGGTTGGGATGGATCCCGTCGGCCTGGTTGAGCGATTCCACTCCGGCAACGCCATTCAACAGGAACGGCAGGTAATGGTCGTGGTGGTCGCGGGCGACCGCGGGGAAAATCCGGCGGAACTCATCCCCGTACCCGCGTCCGAGATTGGGCAGCGCTTCCATCCCGGCGATCACGATTGCGGGCCGCGGTCTGAGGCTGTCGAGCCGGGTGACAATGGCCTCGACGTTGGCCCGGATCGAATCGACCGGTTGCCCCCGCAGTGCGTCATTTGCGCCCGACTCCACCACGACCACCGCGGGCACGCCTTGCGACAGCAGCCAGTCTATCCGGTGCAGTGCGTCGGCCGAGGTCTCGCCGCTGACCCCGGCGTTCACGACGTGAAACACCAGACCGCTCGAGTCGATTCGCTGTTGCAAATGGGTTGACCACGCGTCGGCAGGATCGAGACCGTATCCGGCCGTGAGCGAGGTCCCGATCAGCAGCACGGCCGGTGCGGATGCGGCGGCCGCCGGCGCAGCGCTATCCTTCGCCGCGTCCGCCTTCGGCCGCGTAGTCGGGCCGCATGCCGAGACCATGAAACTCGAGACCACCATCAGCCGGTAAGCATCTTGTGCCAGCATACCCACTCGATCCGCCCTCCGAGTCACCCAGCGCACCGATGCTCGCCTGCCGGTCGCTTCACCACGAGTATCTCTCGGGCGGAAAGCGACTCACGGTGCTCAAGGATATCACCTTCGAGCTCGCGGCCGGCGGATTTCTCGCCATCATCGGGCCGTCGGGTAGCGGCAAGACGACCCTGCTCGGCCTGCTCGCCGGACTGGACCGGCCGACATCGGGCACGGTGGTGCTCGATGGCGTTGACCTGGGACCGCTGGATGAGGACGCGCGCGCCCGCTTCCGCCGTGAACGAGTCGGGTTCGTGTTTCAGTCGTTCCAGCTGATCGCGACACTGACCGCCCGCGAGAACGTCCAGGTGCCGCTCGAACTCGCCGGTCACAACGATGCCGGTGTTCGTGCCGATGCACTCCTCGAACGCGTCGGCCTCGCCGAGCGGAGCCATCACTATCCGTCACAACTTTCGGGTGGCGAGCAGCAACGAGTCGCCGTCGCGCGAGCGTTCAGCACGCGGCCGCGGGTGCTCTTCGCCGATGAACCCACTGGCAACCTCGACGCGGCCAACGGCGCGATCGTGATCGAGACAATGATCGCGCTCAACGTCGAATACGGCACCACGCTGGTACTGGTGACGCACGAACCGGAACTTGCCGCGCGGGCGCGGCGTACCATCCGGCTCGCCGATGGTTCGCTCCTGTCGGATACCGAGAGATGACCAGCGCCGGCTTTGTGCGACGCCTGGCATGGCGCCAGGCGCATGCGGCGCGGCGCCGTCTCATGCTGCTCACGGCGTCGGTGGTCGCCGGCGTTGGCGCGTTGGTCGCGGTCAATTCCTTCACCCAGAATCTCACCGCGGCCGTGGCCGATCAGGCCAAGGATCTGCTCGGCGCCGACCTTTCTTTCGCCACGCGCACACCGGTAGACGACAGCAAGCTGGCGCGCCGCCTCCTCGATTCGCTTCGGCAGGCGGGCGGCCCGGGCGTGCACATCGCGCAATCCGCCTCCTTCGCCGCGATGGCGTATCAGCCGCACGCCGGCGGCGCTCGCCTGGTGCAGGTCCGCACCGTCGATCCAGGATGGCCGTACTACGGCAGCATGACCACCTCGCCCGCCGGCATCTGGACCGGCCTTCAGGATGGTGGCGCCATCGTCGATCCCTCGCTCCTGACCGCGATCGGCGCCAGGGTCGGCGACACGCTCGGACTCGGCGAAGGAAGATTCCCGATTCTCGGCACCGTCACCAACGTGCCTGGCGATATCGGTCTCCAGATGGCGTTCGGTGCGCGCGTGTTTATTGCCACGAAGACCCTGCCCGCGACCAGGCTGCTGGCGTTCGGATCGCGCGCCGACTACGAGACGTTCGTGCAGTTGCCGGCGATGATCGACGCGCAGGCGGTGGCGAAGGCGAACACTACTCCGCTCCGCGCCGAGCGGATCGCCGTGCACACCATCGCGGACGACCGCGACAGCCTCACCCGCGGGTTGATCCGGTTGGGGAACTACCTCGGGCTCGTGGCATTGGCCGCGTTGCTTCTCGGCGGACTGGGCGTCGCGAGCGCGGTGCACGTCTTCATTCGCCAGCAGATGGACAGCATCGCCGTGCTGCGCTGCCTCGGTGCCACCTCGTGGCAGATCTTCGCCGTCTACCTGCTCCTGTCGCTCGCGATGGGACTGCTCGGCTCGGTGCTCGGTGCGCTGCTTGGCGTTGGACTCCAGCAGCTCATGCCCCACGTGGTGCACGATTTCCTGCCGGTCGATGTGCGGGTAGTTCCTTCCCCGCGCGCCATGCTGATCGGCATCGGGTGCGGGCTCTGGACCGCCGTCGTGTTCGCCCTCCTTCCACTGCTCGGCGTGCGATCGATCACGCCGCTGGCCACGCTCCGCCGCGCAACCAATCCGGTGCGGTCGCGATGGAGCGCGCTTCGGATAGCTGCGGTGGTCATCCTCGCGGCCAGCGTCGTGGCACTTGCCGACTTGCAGGTCGGATCGTTGCTGCACGCCGTTGCGTTCGCAATCGGTTGCGCCGGCGCGCTCCTCGTGCTCTGGATCACGTCACTGGTACTGGTTCGCCTGGCGAGACGATGGACACCCGCGGCCTGGCCGTACCTGCTCCGGCAGGGACTGGCCAACCTGCATCGTCCGGCGAACCAGACCGTGACCGTCGTGCTGGCGCTCGGCTTCGGAGCGTTCATCCTGACCACGCTCTTCACTGCGCAGCAGAACCTGCTGCGCACCATCCGGCTCGACGACGTGACCGCGCGGCCCAATCTGGTCCTCTTCGACATCCAGACGGAACAGCGCAAGGTGATCGATTCCGTGCTGACGTCGGAGCACCTGCAACGCTCCGACTTCACGCCGATCGTGCCGATGCGGCTCCGCGAGCTCAAGGGCCGGTCGGTGGCCGATCTGGTGGCGAAAGACACGCTCAATGGTCCCGGCCGCGGTCGCGGCGGCAACCGCGCGCCGGGTACTCCGCCACCCTGGGCACTCCGCCGCGAATTCCGGTCGACGTACCGCAGCGAGCGTGGTGCCGACGAGAAAGTGGTAGCGGGCCACTGGTTCGGCACCGGTAGCCATGGACACGGCACCAGCCCCGCCGATCCGGTGGAGATCTCCGTCGAAGCCGACCTGGCACACGAACTCGGCCTGGGCGTGGGCGATGCGGTGACGTGGGACGTGCAGGGTGTGCCGATCTACTCTCGCGTCACGTCGCTTCGCGATGTCAACTGGGCGCGATTCGAACCCAACTTCTTCGTCGTCTTCGCACCCGGAGCGCTGGAGCAGGCACCGCAATCATGGGTGACCATGGTTCGCGCCGCCGACGCCGCCGTGCGCGGACGGGTTCAGCGCGAAGTCGCCGAGCACGCCGCCAATGTCACGGCGATCGACCTGGGAGAGATCCAGCACGCGATCGAGTCGGTGGTCGATCGCATCGTGATGGCGATCCGTTTCATGGCGCTCTTCTCGCTGATCACCGGTACAATCGTGCTGGTTGGTGCAATTGCCACCAGCCGCTGGCAACGGATCCGCGAGGGAACCCTGCTGCGCACGCTCGGCGCCACCCGCCGGCAGGTGCTGCTGATCCTCTGCGTCGAGTACGCCGCACTCGGGCTTGCCGCGTCGATCATCGCATCGGCGCTCGCCGGCGCCGCAGGATGGGCACTTGCCAAGTGGATCTTCAGTGCGCATTTCATTCTTCCACTCGCTTCGATGGCCGCGTTGGCCGTCGGGCTGATCGCGCTCACCACGATTGTCGGCCTCGGGAATTCGCTCGAAGTGTTGCGGCGCCCGCCCCTGGAAGTGCTGCGAACCGAATAGCTGCGGGCAATGCGGCCGCGCTGCCGGTCGGCCGCCTGGTACTTATGTTTGGCTCATGCTCCCCATCGATCTCTCCGGCAAGCGCGCCTTCGTGGCGGGAGTCGCTGACGATGGCGGTTTCGGCTTTGCCATCGCCAAGGCTCTGGCCGAGGCCGGTGCCGGCATCTGTGTCGGAACCTGGCCTCCGGCCATGGGAATCTTCGAGACGCTGCTCGAGCGCGGCAAACTGGCGAAGTCACTGGAATTGCGCCGGGGCGGATCGCTCGCGTTCGAGCGCATCTATCCGCTCGACGCTGCCTACGATAC
>JBOHRY010000116.1:0-3497 GCA_050732955.1 Gemmatimonadales bacterium
CGCTGGAGCCGCAGTAGCTACTTGATCGCCAGACTCACCATGATCATCAGCGCGCGGTTCTTGCTGCTCTGGCCCGGCCCGGCATTCGTTTCGATGTTGGCAAGTCCCAAGTCGTAGCGCGCCGACACGGTGACGTTGCGGACGGTCACGCCCGCTCCGAGCATCACGCCAAAGTCGAACGACTTGATCCCCGGCTGCCGGGCGGCAACGGCGCGAAAATAGATTAGCCGACTAACTATATTGTGCAGAACACCAATCAGTGCGAATCGCAGGCGTATACAACGAATTAACGCCATCTACTAAGCCAGCTAACTAACTCTTGTCAACCGGACCTGATCCCTTACGTTGTGGCCATCGCGGCGCCCGACCCGGCGCCACCGCTCCGCCCGATCCCACTCGAGGAAGCCCAACGTGTCCGATCTGCTCGCCCTTCCGACCGGCCGGCTCGACGCCCTGTTCGGTGTCGACACCTTTTCCAAGCATGTCATGCAGAAACGCCTGCCCAAGGCGGTCTACAAGTCGCTGCTGCGCACCATCGATCTCGGCGAACCGCTCGACACGCGGATCGCCGATATCGTCGCCGCGACGATGAAGGACTGGGCGGTCGAACGCGGTGCCACGCACTTCACGCACTGGTTACAGCCGCTCACCGGACTCACCGCGGAGAAACATGACTCGCTGGTTTCGCCGGACGGAATGGGTGGAGTGATCTACAACTTCTCCGGCGCCGACTTGACGCAGGGCGAACCGGATGCGTCGTCGTTTCCATCGGGTGGCTTGCGCGCCACGTTCGAAGCGCGCGGCTACACCGCGTGGGACGCCACGTCACCGGCCTTTCTGACACGCAACGGCGATGCGGTGACGCTCTGCATTCCCACCGGGTTCGTGTCGTGGACCGGCGAGGCGCTGGATACCAAGATTCCGCTGCTTCGCTCGATGGAAGCGCTTTCCAAGCAGGCGATGCGGATTCTCCGTCTCTTCGGCACCGACACCAACGTGACCCGGGTGTTCACCACCGTGGGCCCCGAGCAGGAATACTTCCTGGTGGACAAACAGGCCTTCTATCGCCGTCCTGACCTGGTGACCTGCGAGCGCACGCTCTTCGGCGCACGGCCGCCCAAGGGCCAGCAGCTGGAAGACCACTACTTCGGCGCGATTCCGGCACGGGTGCTGGCGTTCATGGCAGAATCCGAAGAGGAGCTTTTCAAGGTCGGCGTTCCGGTCAAGACGCGGCACAACGAGGTCGCCCCGGGCCAGTACGAGATCGCTCCGCTCTTCGAGACATCGCACATCGCAGGCGACCACCAGATGGTGCTGATGGAGATCCTGCGACGCGTGGCCGACAAGCACGGACTCAAGGCGTTGCTGCACGAGAAGCCGTTCGCCGGCGTCAACGGCAGCGGCAAGCACAACAACTGGTCCATGGCGACCGACACCGGTGTCAACCTGCTCGACCCGCAGGACGACACCCACACCAACATGCAGTTCCTGACCTTCCTCTGCGCGGTGATCCGCGCGGTGGACCTGCACGCCGACCTGCTGCGCGCCTGCATCGCCTCCGCCAACAATGACCACCGGCTCGGCGCCAACGAGGCTCCGCCGGCGATCATCTCGATTTTCCTGGGCGACATGTTGAGCGACATCCTCGCCCAGGTGGAGCAGGGACTGCCCAAGCGCACGATCCAGGGCGGCACGCTCGACCTGGGGGCGCGCACGTTGCCGCAGCTGCCTCGCCATTCGGGTGACCGCAACCGCACGTCGCCGTTCGCGTTCACCGGGAACAAGTTCGAGTTCCGCGCCGTGGGGTCCACCGCTTCGATCGCCTGGCCCAACACGGTGCTGAACACCATCGTGGCCGAGTCGCTCGACGACCTGGCCACCGAACTGGAGAAGGCGGCCGGATCGAATCCGACCCCCGCCAAGCTGCAGACCGCGGTACTGGCGGTTCTCAAGAAGACGATCAAGGAGCACAAGCGGGTCTGCTTCGACGGCGATGGCTACTCGATGGAGTGGCACAAGGAGGCCGCGCGTCGCGGACTGCCGCACATGCGCGATTCGGTCGAAGCGTTTCCGGTGCTCAAGGCGAAGAAGACGACCGATCTCTTCAAGAAGTTCGGCGTGTTGACCAAGGCCGAAGTCGAGTCGCGCTACCACATTGCCGTCGAGAAATACGTCAAGCAGCTCGGCATCGAGGCCGAGATGATGATCACGATGACGCGCACGATGATCATCCCGGCCGCGATCCGGCATCAGACGATGTTGGGTGACGCGGTCACCGCGACCGAGAGCGCCGGCGTCGACTGCGACGACACGGTGAAGGCCCTCGACGCGTTCACCCGACTGGTCACCACGGTACGCGCGGCGCTCAACACGGTCGAGTCCACGGCGGCTCACCAGGACGCAGACCCGCTCCGGCACGCCGCCCACTTCCGCTCCAAAGTCAGGCCCGCCATGGCAACACTGCGAGAGGCGGTGGACGAACTGGAGACATACGTCGCGGCGGATTTGTGGCCGATACCGACTTTCCGTGAATTGTTGTTTCTCAGATAGGGCATAGGGCGTAGAGAGAAGAGAGAACGGAAACGAGAAAAGTGGGAGAGAAGATGCTCCCCTTGCGTGCCGGGCATTCCGATGCACGATTTATTGCATGGAGCGATCTTGCCGGTTCCTGGTTCTCGTCTGCGTTTCGTTGCATGCTGCATCGGCGCAAGGGTTCGGCCGCTTCGACCGGCCGATCCAATCTCCGTTCGTCCAGAATATTCCCTATGACGGACGCTTCACCTTCGCTCGCCTGAGTTACACGACCAACAGTCCCGAGGGTTACTACTACCGCGGCTTGCCGGCGTGGGCGCACGGATACGACCTGGCCGAGCGGAACCTGATGCAGATTCTCAACTCGCTCAGTACGGTGCACCCGAGGCTGGAAACCGGCGTCGTGTATAGTCTCGATGACCCGAAGCTCTTCAAGTATCCGTTGAGCTACATGACGGAGGCGGGGTTCTGGGGATTGACCGACAAGGAAGCGCTGGCGTTCCGGAAGTACCTGCTCAAGGGCGGCTTCGTCATCTTCGACGACTTCCGCGACGATTTCCGGAGCGGAGGCGGTTACGCGAACTTCGCCGCGAACGTGAAGCGGATTCTGCCTGACGCGCGGATAGTGGACCTCACGCCGAAGGCCGCGATCTTCCATTCGTTCTACGAGATCAACTCGTTTGATCTGATCCCGTTGGCGTACGGCCGCGGGAGGCCGCTCTTCCAGGGTGTCTATCTCGACAACGATCCGTCGAAGCGGCTGGTCGCGATGATCAACTTCAATGAGGACGTGTCGAATTTCTGGGAGTTTTCGGGGGAGGGGTACTACCCGATCGATGAATCGAATCAGGGATACAAGCTGGGCGTCAACTATCTCATGTATGCGATGACGCACTAAGGAGGGCGGCAGGGCGGCAGGGCGGCAAGGCGGCAAGGTCTGAAGCGCTGAGTGATCTCGGCTGTTC
>JBOHRY010000117.1:0-9528 GCA_050732955.1 Gemmatimonadales bacterium
AGCCGGGGCGTCGATCAACGTCCCGTACCGCGCCATCCTCAACAATGTCGAACGCACACTCCAGCAGGGGATGAGTGCGCCGACGATGACGAAATTCCTGGCAAAGCGCGTGCAGTTGAAGCCCGGATCTCGCGGGCAGAGCGGGATCGGCCGTCAGGCACAGACGCCGCTGACGTTGCTCCTGGCGATCACCGCGTTCGTGCTGCTGATTGCCTGCGCCAACATCGCCAACCTGCTGCTCGCCCGCAGCGCGGCCCGGTCGGGGGAGATGGCGCTCCGGCTATCGATCGGCGGGAGCCGCGTGCAATTGATGGCGCAGCTCCTGGTCGAATCGTGTCTGCTCGGCCTGATCGGCGGACTCGTCTCCCTGGCGGTGGCGCGGGCAACGCTCGGCGCGATGTCGGCACTGCTGCCGGATTTCGCATCGTCAACCTTCGACGTCCATCTCGACGGACAGGTGCTCATCTTCACCCTCGTGATCAGTCTGCTCACGGCGATCGCGTTCGGGCTGGTTCCCGCGCTGCATGCCACGCGTCCCGACCTGATCGGTACGCTTCGCGACAGCACCGGTCAGCCATCCGGCGGTCGCCGGGCGGCGCGCTGGCGGACCGCACTCGCGACGGCGCAGGTGGCACTGTCGATGGCTCTGCTCGGTTCGGCCGGGCTCCTCGCCAAGAGCCTGGCCAACATCTCGCGCGTCGATCTGGGGGTAAAGATCGATCATGTCGTCACCTTCGGTCTCTCGCCGGAACTCAACGGCTACTCGGCGGAACGCAGCCGCATCCTTTTCCGCAGGGTGAGCGAGGAGCTGGCACGGGTTCCCGGCGTCACCGGTGTGACGATGTCTCTGGTGCCACTGCTGGGCGGGAGCAACTGGGGGACCGACGTTGACGTCGAAGGCTTTCCGGTCGGCCCGGATGTCGACAACAACTCGCGATACAATGAGGTGGGAGCGGGTTATTTCCGCACCCTCGGCGTGCCGCTGGTAGCCGGGCGCGAGTTCAACGAAGCGGACGCGCTGGGCGGAGCGCCAGTTGCGGTGATCAACCAGGCGTTCGCGCGGAAATTCCGGCTCGGGGCCAACCCGATCGGCCGGCGGATGGACCTCGGCAACAAGAAGTACGATGTGCAGATCGTCGGTCTCGCCGCCGATGCGAAGTACAGTCAGGTCAAGGATTCCGTGCCGGCGCTGTTCTTCACTCCGGTCGCGCAGGATTCCAACCGGGGGTTTGCGTCGTTCTACGTCAGGTCGTCGCTCGACCCGAAGCGCTTGATCCCGCAGATCCCGAGAATCATGCGACAGCTGGACGCCAGTCTGCCGGTCGAGGATCTCCGTACCATGCCGGACCAGATCAAGATCAACATCTTCCTGGACCGGTTCATCTCGATCTTCTCCGCCGCATTCGCCGGCCTGGCGACACTCCTGGCCGCGATCGGGCTGTACGGCGTGCTGGCGTATACGGTCGCGCAGCGCACCCGCGAGATCGGCGTCCGCATGGCGCTGGGCGCCGCGCCGTGGAGCGTGCGAATGCTGGTGCTCCGTCATGTGGCCCTGATGATGGCGATTGGCGGTGCGGTGGGTCTTGCCGGTGCGATCGTCGTTGGACGACTGGCGCAAGCGGCACTCTATCGCGTGCAAGGTTACGATCCGCTGGTGCTCGGCGCATCGCTGTTCGCGCTTGCCGTGGTCGCGCTCGCAGCCGGCCTGGTGCCGGCGATACGCGCATCGCGCGTTGACCCGATGGGAGCGCTTCGATACGAGTAGCGCGGTGCGCATGGCGTTGCACGGCCGGTACCGCCAGATTCCCGGCCCGACTTTTGGAGAGGTTCGAATTCGTTCCCGCTGCCATGCGCTCCTCGTGGTACTCATTGCCGCCGGATGCAGCCATCCCGCTCCGCGGCCGACCGACAACCCGCGAACGGCGGTGTACGTGCCCGCCGAGCCGGGTGAACGCCATCTGGCCAACATCCGGCAACTCACCTTCGGCGGCAACAACGCCGAAGCGTATTTCTCGGCCGACGGCCGGCGCCTGATCTTCCAGCACAAGGACAGCGTCGACAAGAACACCGGCTGTGATCAGGAGTACGTCATGAACATCGACGGCTCCGGGATGCGCCGGGTTTCCAACGGCCGCGGTCGCACTACTTGCGGTTACTTCATCGAGCACGACCAGCGGATCATCTACAGTTCCACTTTCGCCGACAATCCGGCGTGCCCGGCGGTGCCGGATCCGTCGCTCGGGTATGTCTGGCCGCTGGGACGTTTCGAGATCTATTCAGCCCGACCCGACGGCTCGGACCTGCAGCAGCTCACCCGGACCGGGAGCTATAACGCCGAGACGACGGCTGCGCCGGACGGACGTCATCTGATCTTCACGTCGACGCGCGACGGCGACATCGACCTCTACACCATGGATATCGACGGTCACAATGTGAAGCGGATCACCACCCGCATCGGCTATGATGGCGGCGCGTTCTTCTCGCCGGACGGACGGGAGATTGTCTGGCGCGCGAGTTATCCGGTGACCGCCGCCGACTCTGCCGACTACCGGCGGCTATTCGCCGAGCACCTGGTCCGGCCGGCGGCGCTGGAATTGTGGACCGCGCACGCCGACGGGAGCGGTGCGCACCAGGTCACTCATCTCGGCGGCGCCAACTGGGCCCCGTACTTCTTCCCCGATGGCAAGCGGATCATCTTCGCCTCGAATTTTCCGAATCCGCACAGCGGAAACTTCGACCTCTACGAAGTACGTACCGATGGTACGGGACTGGAACAGATCACCACTTCGACGGAGTTCGACGGATTTCCGATGTTCTCACCCGACGGACGCAAACTGGTGTGGGTGTCGAGCCGCCACAGCCGCGAACCGGGCGAGATCAACCTGTTCATCGCGGACTGGAACGACTAGGTGCCTGCCAGGCGCGGTGCGTCGGTGGCGCGATGGTTTCTCGAGTGGTTCAAGTCCATCGCCATCGCGCTGGTCGTCTGGCTCTTTCTCCGCACCTTCGTGGTCGAGGCGTTCACCATTCCCTCGGGCAGCATGAAGAACACGCTGCTGGTCGGCGACTTCCTCTTCGTCAACAAGTTTCTCTACGGCGCTGAAGTCCCCTTTCTGCACACCCACCTGCCGATGGTTCGCGAGCCGGAACGCGGTGACATCCTGGTGTTCGACTCCATCGAAGAGGACATGAAGATCGTCAAGCGCCTGATCGGGATTCCCGGCGACACGATCGCAATGCGGCACGGCGTGGTCTACCGGAACGGCGTGCGGTTGAACGAGCCTTATGCGGTCAACAGCGATCCGATGTCCGGTGCCGACGTGGTGGCGCGGATGCGGATGCGAGACTGGCAGGTGAAGCATTTCGCGGGGCCGGTGCCCGCCGGCTACCATCCTGACCTCCACGACTGGGGGCCGGTGGTCGTGCCGCCGGATTCGCTGTTCGTCATGGGGGACAACCGGGACGACTCGTACGATGGACGCTACTGGGGCTTCCTGCCGCGAGCCAATGTGCGCGGGCGCCCGCTACTGGTCTATTTCAGCTACAACGCCGAGAGTTACCGCAAGCTGGCGTTTCTCACGCAGGTGCGGTGGTCGCGTCTTTTCACGGTGCCGCGCTAGCGGCTACGCCTGGATCGTGCTGGCGCGGTCGATGTAGCTGACAATGCGCCCGCAGGCGCCGCAGGTCAGCGTGACCGGTCCGCTGACCGGATGGCCGTCGTCGGGGCGGCTGGGACTCCGGACCACGGCGGCGGCACCGCAGCAGGGACACCGCAGCGCCACTCCACTGCGGTCGGCGCTGACCAGGCTCAGCGCTTCGTCGGGGCGGAACTCCTTGACATGACGGCGGCCCATGGCCGGTCCTTTCCGCTCCACGGAACGCGGGGTCTCGTCTCGCGGCGCGTCCCTCTTAGGTACGGTATTCCGGGAGACCCGTCAAGAGCGCGGGGCGGCGGTTCTCTTGACGTGCCAACCGACGAGGTCTACGTTGGCCCCTTTCCGAGGGTCCCGTGACCGAACTGGCCGCACCGCAGATTTCGTCCCTGATGGAAGCACTCCCCGGCATTGCGGCGGTCCTGCGCAGCCCGGTGGCGAACGCCATGGTCGCCCTGTCGCGCTCGGCGGCGGATCTCGAGGAGTTCCAGTTCGCGCACGCCGAGGAGCTGCTGCGGTTCGGCGTTCGGCGCAACCTTCTCACCCCGGAAGAAGTCGACAAGGTCCTCGACGAGTTGCGCGAGGTCGTCTCGAAGCGGCCGGCCAAGCCCGCTCCGCCGCCGGTGCGGAAGATCGCCAAGCCCGAAGGCCCGAAGGTGCCGCATCGTCCGAAGGGGATCCAGCTCAAGCCGTCGACCAAGCCGCCGGTGACTCCCTATGTGGCGCCCAAGCCGCCAATCGCGGTGACGAAGCCGGTCAAGCCCGCCAAGCCGATGAAGCCGATCAAGGCGGTGAAGAAGCCGGCGCCGGTCAAACGTGCCGCGGCCACGCGGCCAACGGTCAAGTCGTCGCACAAGCCGTTGACGGCCAAGGGATCCGGCAAGAAGCCCAGTCACGCCAGACCGGCCCACGCCAAGGCGAGCCGGAAGCACTAGACCCGGAAGCCCTTGACCAATCGGGTGAGTCGGTCGGCGGTGCCCACCACGGTGGTCGCCGCCGTTGCTATTTCCTGGGTGGCGGTGGACTGCTCCTCCGCGGAGTCAGTGACGGCCTGGGCCGCGTAGGCATTCGACTGCGCGGAGCGCGCCACGTCGGCTGCGGTCGAGGTCAGGCGATCGGCCAATTCGCGATGAGCGGCGGCCTCCCGCGCGACGGTACCCGCCGCCTGGCTGACCTCTTCGACCGCCTTGACGATTCCCGCGAGTGCCCGGGTGACGCCATCTGCGATATCCTCGACGCCGGCGACGCGCTCCTTACCCGCGGTGGCGGTCTCTGCCACGAGCAACACCTGTTCCTGCAACGTGGCCACCGTCTTGGCGATCCGGCGTGCGCTCTCGGCGCTCGTCTCGGCGAGTTGCCGGATCTCCCCGGCGACCACGGCGAATCCGTCGCCGGCCTCACCGGCGCGGGCGGCCTCGATCGCCGCGTTGAGCGCCAGCAACTCCGTCTGGTCGGCAAGTTGTGCGGTGAGCGAGACGAACTCCTGGACGGCGGCTGCCGCCGTGGTGAGGCGGTCCACCGAGGTCGTGGTTCGTTCGACGACCTGATGCAATTCAAGCAGCGTGGCGGACGCCGCCCCCAGGTGCCCCTGATGCGTCGCCGCGGTGCGGCGGATGGAGTCGGCCACGCCCACCACCCGCTGACCGGCACCGGCACTGCGTGCCGCGGCGGCGCGCAGGTCTGCCAGGAGCGCATCGCCCTCGCGCATCGCGTCGGCCTGATGTTCCGCGCTGGCGGATACATCGGCGATGGCGCGCGATACCTGACGCGCGCTGTCGGAGAGCTGCGAGGAGCGCGACGACAGTTGTGATGCATTGTCGGTGAGGCTGGCCGAGACATCGGCGACGCTGCCGACGATCACTCGCAGTCCCTCGCTCATCCGCTGGACCGCCGCAGCCAGGAGTCCCAGCTCCTTCGGCATCGCACCGACATCGATAGGACGGAGATCACCGGCGCCGACGCGTTCGGTGGCGCGCACCAGCCGCTGCAGCGGCAGCACCACGGCGCGGACCGTCGTCACGGCGGACGCCACGCCGAGAATCAGCACGGCCGCGAACACCAGCCAGACAATGCGGCGACGCTGTTCGCTGGCGTGCTGCAGCCCGGCGGCGCGATCGATCGCAGCGGATTGCTGGACCGCGAGCAGCGCGCCGACTTCGTCCAGTAGCGAGTCGGCAATGATGTTGCGCCGCGCGTCGTCCGGTTCCGCTCCACCGGGCGAGCGTCGCTGGAGTTCGCGGGCGAACGCCGTGACGCGATCCACGACGCCGCGTTCGGCGGCCGTCAGGTCGAAGCGGCGGTACGATTGATCGGCGGCATCCAGCGCCTGGAACGCGCCGTCGAGTTTCTGCTGCGCGGCCGAATCCTGGTGCGCGGCCAGGTCGTCTCCGGTGCGCACGGCAGTAACGACATCATGAGTGATGGTCTGCGCCAGCACGTTGCGCTCCCGCAGCGTCACCAGCTCGGCCTGCACGGCGTCGCTCAGCGAGTTCATCGCCGAGACGCCGAGAAACGTCATGCTGAACACCAGCAGCAACAGCACCGTCGTCCCGGTCGTGACCCGGCTCCGCAGCGAAGGGAGATCGGTCATGCCGGAGCGATCGGTTCGGGCGGCACTCTAGGCGCTGGCCTTCTTGACGTTGGCGGCCTGCAGGCCCTTGGGACCTTCCACGATATCGAACTCGACGACGTCACCTTCTGCCAGCGACCGGAATCCGCTGGACTCGATGGCGGAGAAATGGACAAACACGTCCTTGCCGCCTTCCTGCGCGATGAAGCCGAATCCTTTCGCGTCGTTGAACCACTTCACAGTTCCCTTGGGCATGGTGCCAGATCCCCGGTGTCGAGATGAAGGGTGAAATCCTGCCCAGTAACGATGCGATCAAGGGGCGCGCCGGGCAAGACGGCGGAGTGGCAGCGCGTGGCTCTGGGCTCGGCGCCCGTCCCACGCTATCATCCGATGCATGTCCACCCCGACAGCCCTCATCGTCCGGACGTTTGCCGATCACGCCGAGGCGCTGGCGCATTGCATCCTCCGCGCCGGCGATGCGCCGCGGATTCTGGCGTACGACGACACCGTCGGCTGTCCGATCGAGCAATCGCTGGCAGCGCTGGAATGGACGCGCGTGGTGGGACTCCTGCCGGATGATGACCTGCTCCACGCTGCCCGGCTGACCAGCGAAACGGCGGCGGCGGTGGTCGAGCGGAAGACGGTGGACGGGCGGCGGTGGGTATTTCTTGGCCCGCGGCTCGATGCGCCGCCGGTTGACGCGTTCGAGGGTGAGCTGATTCTCGACGAACCCGGTGTGGTAGGGATCGCGTTCGGAGACCGCTCGCTGGCGTTGGCGCACTTTCTTCGCGCCACCGGGGGTGGGGGTGCGCTGTTGGCACAGCTGGGGCGCCGGGCGCCCGAACTGCGCCACATGCGCCGGTGGCTCGCGCCGATCATGCAGGAACTGGACGGGCCGCGTCGCCTGATCGCTGGCTGGTTTGCCGCCTCGGCCGGCGGCGCCCTCTTCGTCGGCGACGAAGGCGACGAAACCACGCACCGCTACGTCGAGGTGGGAATCGATTCATGACACGCTGGATGGGATGGTCGTGCGTTGCCTTCGCGGCGGGAACTGTGGCGGCGGCGCCGGTCGCGGCGCAGACGTCGGTGCGCGACATCCTGATCGTTGATTCGCTCAGCCCGGCCAAGACGCAGCTGCGGGACTACGTCGCCGAACTGCGCGATACCCTGAACCGGGTCGATGCGATTCATGCGCGGATCGTGCGCGCCAACGCCTCGGGGATGGCGTCGGTGGTCGAGTCCGGCGGCCACCAGCTGCTTCGCACCTGCCGGGTGGCCGAGCGCATGGCAGCGCTGACCCAGCAGCGCGTCAGCATGATGAAGACCGACGACATTCGCGGCGAGCAGGCGCTGTCGTCATTCCGTAACGGACTGACTGCTCTCGGAGACCATCTTCGCACCTGCCAGGCCAACGACAGCACGGTGATGTCCGACCGAACGCCCGACCGGCAACGCATCGTCGCGGTGGCCGGCGCGGCGAGCGACGCAATCAACCAGTACGACCAGGTTCGGGACGGCCTGCTCGCCCTCCTGTCGATCAGATTGCCGGTAAAAGGGTATATCCCGCCACCGAAACGCTGACCTCCTCCGTTGTTGGTATGTGGATCAACATCTCCACATTCGGTGGACAAGCGACGCAAGCGTCGGTCGCACGGCAACTTCGAACCCACACAGAAGCCACTTAAAAGTGAGCTAACCCGAATAAAATCAGGCACTTGCGCGATTCTTGCAGGGCCATAGCTTGGGGGAAGTACCGATGGGGCGTTTCGCGCGTCTCATCCTCTCCGATCCAGCGCCTCGGAGAGCCATGCGAGCGAGTGGTCCGCGAGCCGCTCTGACCCGCAGCGCTCACGTTGCCGCGACGCCCCCGAGTGCCGCGCCAGCGTGTGAAGCGGTCGACCAGCCAGTCTGGTCGGCCGCTTCGTGTTTCCGGTTACTCCGATTCCTCCCGCCCGAAGTCCATCCGGGCCCTGAACATCCATCGGCTGTCGAGCGACCAGACCTTCTTTGCCGAGACTCTGGCATCGCCCGGAAAGAGGTCCGGGCTGGTGTAGGCGTCCGAGATGGACGCCGTCTTGGCGCTGGCGTCGTCGGCGAAGTGCAGAATTTCGGCTTCCAGGGTCGCGGGTCGGACCGGAGAACCGAATTCCAGCTGACCATGATGCGACAGGATGAGGTGTTCGAGAAGGAGATGCTCATCCGGTGTGCACGGCGTGGGCGAGGCGCACTGGATTGCGTACCGCAGCATGTTGACGCCCTGCACGACGTGCCCGACCAGCCGGCCGCGCTCCGTGACGTCGAACACACCCGATTCCCAGCGATAACAGTCGAGCTTGCCGATGTCGTGCAGCAACGCCCCCGCGACCACCAGTTCCTCGTCCGCGTGCGCGACGCGTGCAATCTGGCGCCCGATGGCGAGCACTTCGCACGTGTGCTGGAGAAGGCCTCCGAGCCGGGCGTGATGTCCGCTGCCGGGTGACCCTGGACACTGCTCGTACCGTTCGCGGAACGCGTCATCGCGATAGAAGAGATCGATCGTGGCGCGCAACCGGGGCGCTTGCAGTTTGTCGCGCGCCTCATCGATGAACTGCCAGTACTTGTCCACCGCACCGACGCTCGGCACAAGATCGGCGAGCGGCACCGCGCCGTTGGGCAGCGGACGAACGGAGGTCGCCTCGAGTTGGGTGCTCTCGCGATAGGTGGTGACCTTGCCGACCACCTGCACCAGCGCACCCTTGGCCAGTCCACGAATCATCTCGTCGCGTCCGGCCCAGAACGGTGCGGACTCGATCCGGCCGGTACGATTGCCGAGCAGCAAGGTGGTGCGCGGGTGATCGCCGCCCCGGGAGATCAGTTCGAGGACGACGAGCGGATGATGAACGTCGTCGCCCGGTGCGAGGGCCGGAATGTCGAGAATCTGGGCCATGGACGATAGTAAGCTATTTTTCTCCATGCGCCCGCTGCACGTTCGACTGCTCGTCGCCAATGGCGACCGCGAGGATGTGGCCCAGCTTCGTGATGCGCTGCAGAGCGCGGGTCACGTGGTGGTCAGCGACGCGATGTCGCACCCTCCGGCAGCAGTGGCGCCTCTGCCGGATTTTGTGGTCACCGACGGCGCGGCGGTTCCGGTGCCCGAAACCCTGGCCGCCGCGGAGAAGCGGCACTTGATGGCGGTATTGCGGTTCGCCGGTGGCA
The DNA here is from genome assembly GCA_050732955.1 of Gemmatimonadales bacterium. GTDB lineage: Bacteria > Gemmatimonadota > Gemmatimonadetes > Gemmatimonadales > GWC2-71-9 > Palsa-1233. The sequence continues at coordinate 9,418 of JBOHRY010000117.1, forward strand.
ACAAGCGACAGGCGGCGCTCATGCTCGGGATTGCCCGCTCGACGCTGCTCGCGAAAATCCGGAAGTATCAGCTTGCGTAATCTTGGCGTCGGAGCACTCTCCATCAGTAGG
>JBOHRY010000118.1:0-3145 GCA_050732955.1 Gemmatimonadales bacterium
TGATGATGCCGTGCAGCGTCGGTGCGGCCATGCCGAGACACTCCATCGCAAACGCCGAGAAGGGGCGCATCCCGCCGATCGAGAAGGTGAAGAGCTGGTTGGCGGGAAATGCGGCAATGGCGCGCCGCGTCAGCGCGCGATGTCCCTGCCAGTGAGCCCGGAACTGGTCGGGCGTGATGACGAGGTTCGGCTGGGATGCGGGCGCCATGGGAAGCTCCGTTCGATCGCTGGGATGTCAGGTGATTGGCGGCAGCTAATAATGTGCAGTAATGCCGCAGGCGCGACACCCCCCGTTGCCGACGTCGCTTCACGCCTCGCCTCTGTTTCTGGCTTCGCTCCTGGCCCCGTACATTCACGCGGTGCGCCCGAAGCAGGGGAATGTCGGCCGAGAGGATGCCGGTCGCCGGTCTCGAAGTCGATGCTGAAATCGGCGTGATACCGGTCGAGCAGGTTGCCTCCCCTCCAGCCGCAACGCATACTGAATCCATGAGCCTCGTGGACCGCAGCTGATGTCGCCGTCCAGTCGTACCGCGCTCGCCTGCACGAAGGTATCGGAGCGGAAGCGTTGACGACGAACGAGCACGCTGACGGCGACGGCCCGAAGCGCGCGGAGATCGAGAGCGTACTCCGCGAACTCACGGCCATCCGCGAAGAAATGCTCGCGGATCCGGCCCTGGCGGAGTCCCGTCTGGCTGAAATCCACGTCAACCACCGACAAAGCGCCAGGAATCTCCTCCATTACCTGGCACTTCGTCGTCACGACCTCCGGCCGTTGCAGCTCCGGTTGGCGGCACTCGGGCTCTCCTCGCTCGGCAGGGCGGAATCGCACGTCCTCGCCACGATCGATGCCGTGCTGGAGATCCTGCACCGGTTGACGGATCTCCGTTGGCAGCCGCCGGCTCAGCGAGACGACCACCTCGATTTCGCTCAGGGACAACGACTGCTCGCCGAACACACCACCGCCTTGTTGGGCCCCGCCACTCCCGGCCGCGGCGTTCGCATCATGGTCACCATGCCCGCTGAAGCAAGCGAGGATTACACCATCGTTCACGCTCTGTTGCAGCAAGGCATGGATTGCCTGCGGATCAATTGTGCCCATGACGATGCAGCGACGTGGCTACGAATGATCGAGCACTTGCGGCGTGCCGAGGATGAAGTCGGACGTTCCTGCCGTATCGTGATGGACTTGTCCGGACCCAAACTGCGGACCGGATCGCTCGAGCCGGGTCCCAGGGTGGTACGGATTCATCCTCGGCGCGACGAGTACGGACGCGTCACAGCGCCGGCGCGTGTCTGGCTCACGTCGGAGGCTGCCCCGCACCCGTCTCCCACGCCGGCGGATGCCTGTGTACCGGTGCCGGCTGAATGGCTGGCTCAGCTCGCTCCAGGAGAACGCCTCAAGTTCGCCGATGCCCGCGACAGCCGGCGCATGCTCCACATCGTGGATGTCGCGGAGCGCGGCTGCTGGGCGGAGGCGAATCAGACGGCGTACGTCGTGCAGGGCACCGTCCTGCGTCGGGGACGCAAGGCCGCCAGGGGTGAGGACCGCGACGCCGAGGTCGGTGAACTGCCCGCGGGCGAGAGCGTCATCCCGCTCAAGCAGGGCGACCTGTTGATCCTGACTTCCGATGTCGAGCCGGGCCGCCCTGCGACGCATGACAGCAGCGGACAGCTGCTGACCCCAGCCGAAGTCGGTTGCACGATTCCGGAGGTGGTCGACGACGTCCGCCCGGGCGACGCGATCTGGTTCGATGACGGCAAGATCGGCGGCGTCATCGAAAAGGTCGAGGATGGCCAGGCGATGATTCGCATCACCCAGGCACGCATGCGTGGCGAAAAGCTGCGCGCCGACAAGGGGATCAATCTCCCCGACACTCCGCTTCGCCTCGCGGCGCTTTCGCCCAAGGACCTCGAAGACCTCGCCTTTGTGGCACAGCACGCCGACGTGGTCGAATTGTCATTCGCCAACAGTGCTCAGGATGTCGAATCTCTGCAGCAGCACTTGTCGCGACTCGGTGAGCGACAACCAGCCATCGTGGTGAAGATCGAGACGCGACGTGGCTTCGAGAACTTGCCCGACATGTTGTTGACGGCGATGCGATCGCCGAGTTGCGGCGTCATGATTGCGCGTGGCGACCTGGCGGTCGAATCGGGATTCGAACGCCTGGCGGAGGTCCAGGAAGAGATCCTCTGGATCTGCGAGGCGGCGCACGTGCCGGTGATCTGGGCGACCCAGGTGCTCGAGACGCTGGCCAAGGAGGGAGTACCGTCGCGGGCCGAGATCACCGACGCCGCGATGGGTCATCGCGCCGAGTGCGTGATGCTCAACAAGGGCCCCCACATCCTCGCGGCGTTGCGGGTGCTCGATGACATCCTCCGGCGGATGCAGTCGCACCAGACCAAGAAACAATCGATGCTCAGGGAGTTGCGGCTGGCGCACGTGGCGCACGAAGGTTGATCGGATCACCCAAGCGGCCGTAGGGCGGCACCGCCGAATACCGCTCCGAAGATGCCTTCGCGACCCAGCGACTGGACCGCCAATCCTGTCTGCGTTACGGGTTTGAACGCCCTTTCCCGTCGGCCAATGCTCCGCTAACTATCTCGCAGCTATGAACCTGACACCAAGCTGTCACGGCGCCGTATTTCATGCGCTGTCAACGAGTTCTGCGTCTTACTCCAGCTCCGGATCCCCCCGATGAAGAAGCTCGCCTGGTCGCTATTGCTGATCCTGTTGCCACTGGCGCTTCACGCGCAGTCCTCCCTCCATGGAACCGTTGTCGATCAGTTGAGTGGTGCGCCGGTCACCGGCGCCACGGTCACCGTGACCGGTACCGATCACGTCGCCAAGACCAACGGATCGGGGCAGTTCACGCTCACGTCGAGCGACCCGATCACCAGCATCACGGCGCGTGCGGTGGGCTACGGGGAACAGGTCCTCTCGATCTCCGACATGAAGGCCGCGATCCGGATCGAGCTGGTGCGCTCCGCCACGACGCTCCCCGGGATCGAGGTCGTGGCACGCAGGCAGGAAGCGTCCACCGGCGTGATCACCAGGGACGATCTCAACCGCACCAGCGGTCTTTCGCTTTCCGATGCGCTCAACACGCTCCCCGGTGTGTTAATTAAATCGATGACGCCGTTCTGG
>JBOHRY010000119.1:0-6311 GCA_050732955.1 Gemmatimonadales bacterium
GACTCTTATAAGAAGATATTCGGAAGCACCAACGACCGGGTGGTGAAGAAGTTACTTCCGGCGGTCCGCCAGATTACCGCGATGGAGCCCGCGATGCAGGCTCTCACGGACGAGCAGTTGCAGGCGAAGACGGCGGAGTTCCGCGCACGGATAGCGACGGCCCTGGAAGGCATTACGGAAGAGAAGTATCGCGAGGAAGCGCAAAAGCAGGCCCTGAAGGAGATCTTGCCCGAGGCCTTTGCGGTGGTGCGCGAGGTGGGCCGGCGCGTTTTGAACATGCGCCACTTCGATGTTCAGTTGATCGGCGGAATCGTGCTGCACCAGGGCAAGATCGCCGAGATGAAGACGGGCGAAGGCAAGACGCTGGTCGCGACGCTGCCCTGCTACCTGAACGCGCTGCTGGGGCAGGGCGTACACGTCATCACGGTCAACGATTACCTGGCCAAACGCGATGCCGAGTGGATGGGCAAGATTCACGAGTTCCTGGGCCTGACGGTTGGCGTAATTGTGCATGATTTGAGCGACGAGCAGCGCCGGGAGGCGTACGCGGCGGACATCACCTACGGCACCAACAATGAATTTGGGTTCGACTACCTGCGCGACAACATGAAATTTGAGCTGTCGGATTGCGTGCAGCGCCGGCACCACTACGCGATTGTCGACGAAGTGGACTCGATCCTGATTGACGAGGCGCGGACTCCGTTGATTATTTCCGGGCCGACCGACCAGACGACGGACAAGTATGTGCGGGTGAACCGCATTGTTCCGTCGCTCGAAGAAGGCGAGGAGATTGAGCACGGCGAGACCAAGATTCTGACCGGCGATTACGTCGTGGACGAAAAGCATAAGACGATTTCGATCACTGACGAGGGCTGGGAGAAAGTCGAAAAGCTTCTGGGTATTGGCAACATCGCCGATGTGGAGAACTGGGAGCTGAAGCACCACGTGGAAGTGGCCGTGAAGGCGCATTCGCTGTACAAACGCGACGTGCAGTACGTGGTGAAGGACGGCGAAATCATTATCGTCGACGAGTTCACGGGCCGCATGATGCCGGGGCGGCGCTGGTCGGACGGGTTGCACCAGGCGGTCGAGGCCAAGGAAGGCGTGACGGTCAAGGGCGAGACCCAGACGCTGGCGACGATCACGATCCAGAATTATTTCCGCATGTACGAGAAGCTCGCGGGGATGACCGGTACGGCCGAGACCGAGGAGAACGAGTTCTACTCGATCTACAAGCTGGAGGTCGCCGTGATCCCGACCAACAAGCCGATGCGCCGGCAGGACCACCCCGACCAGATCTACAAGACACGGCGCGAGAAATACAACGCGGTCGCCGAGGAAGTAGCGGAGATCCACGCTGCGGGCTGGCCGGTGCTGATCGGAACCACCAGCGTGGAGGTGTCTGAAACACTCTCACGCCAGCTCAAGCGGCGCGGGCTGCCGCACGAAGTCCTCAATGCCAAGTACCACCAGCGTGAGGCGGAGATCGTTGCCGGCGCCGGGCGCAAGAGCGCCATCACGATCGCGACCAACATGGCCGGCCGCGGCACCGACATCAAGCTGGACCCGTCGCTCGATCTTGCCACGGACGAGGCCGGCCTGCACATCATCGGCACGGAGCGCCACGAGTCCCGCCGGATTGATCGCCAGCTGCGGGGACGCTCCGGCCGCCAGGGCGATCCCGGTGTCTCCCGGTTCTTCATGTCGCTGGAAGACGACCTGATGCGGCTGTTCGGCTCGGATCGCATCGCGCGGATGATGGACAAGAGCGGGGCCGAAGAGGGCGAGGTGATCACCGGCAAGATGATCACCATGGCGATCGAAGGGGCGCAGAAGCGCGTCGAGATGCAGAACTTCGAGGCCCGCAAGCGTCTTCTCGAGTACGACGACGTGATGAATCAGCAGCGCGAGATCATCTATTCGACGCGGCTGTTCGCGCTCGAGCGCGGCGAGGAGTTGAAGGCGGAAGCGATCAAGATGATCCGGGCTGCCACCGACCGCACCGTACGCGATTACCTGGGCACCACCGAGCGACCCGAGGATTTCGACCGCGCCGGCATGCGGAACGCCCTGTTGATGCAGTATCTCGTCGGGCCGGAGGCGATACTCGATCCGGTGGAGGCGCCGTCGCTCGACACGGTGGTCGAGCTGGCGCGAGCCGGTGCCGAGGAAGCGTTCGAGCGCAAGGTGGCATACCTGCGGGAGTTCGGCGCCACGATCGGCGTGCCCGACGTCGAGCTCCGGGTCCTGTCGCAGGTGATGCTGGCGGTCCTCGACGAAAAGTGGAAGGACCACCTGTACGATCTCGACCAGTTGCGGAACGCGATCCAGTACCGGGCCTACGGCCAGCGCGACCCGCTGGTGGAATACAAGAAGGAGGCCTTCGAAATGTTCGAAGACCTCCTGCGCGACATCCAGGCCACGTTCGCCGAACGGTATCTCAAGATCCAGGTGAGCGCGGATCGCCCGGCCCCGCCACCGCCGCGGCTGCCACCGCCAACGGTCCTCAGCGCACCGTCCAGCGACGACCTCTTCGCAGGTCCGCCGACCCGCACCGTGGGAGCGCCGCCGCCGCGGATCAGCACACCACTGGGCGCCGTGGGCGCGTCGCCACTCCCCGGCGGCGCGCCAGTCGGCCGCAACGATCCGTGCCCGTGCGGCTCCGGCAAGAAGTACAAGAAGTGCCACGGAGCCACGGCGTAGTTCTTCCCGGTTTACGGCAGTACGCGATATCGCACCGCCATCCCGGCAGCGTTATGGAACGAGACATGGCAGTGGAAGAGCCACGTTCCAACATTGTCGGGAACCATGTTGGCGGTTGCCATGCCCATGAATGACAACGTCGCGACGTCGGTGCGCATGCCGCCGATCGTGACGGTGTTGCCATGCCAGTGCGGAGCGTGTACGTCGAAATCGTTGGTCGAGGACATCAGGTACCAGCGCACCCGCTGGCCCTTGTGCACGGTGAGCGCTTCGACTGGCAGCGAGCCATGGATGAAGCCATTGATGGTGAACTTGACGAACCAGGGATAGCCAGCCTGGACCTCGGACGGGTTGGGAATCGGCCCCAGCAGCGGGATCGAATCCAGGGGCGGAAGATTCTTCTGCGCGAGCCAGCTACTCTGCTCCTCGACCTGCATGTACGCGGCCACGATCTCGCGATCGACATCGATCGGTGAACCATCCCGCCGCGCCTTGCTGCGCGCGGTGATGATCATCGGCCCGAAGAGGCCGGTGTTGATGTCGCGGACTTCGTCGACGTGCGAGTGGTACATCCAGATGACCGAGCTCGGATCCATCGGTCCCGGGCCGGCGCGCGCGGGAACCGGCCAGACGTAGACGTGCGTCGCTCCGGGCGGCACGGCATCATCCGCCTTGTCGGCGCCGGTCGTGCCGTCGTTGTACGGCACACCTTCCGAACTCTTGGTGTAGAAGACGCCGTGCGGGTGCACGCTGTAGGGCCGATCGCTGTTGTTCCGGAAGACCACCTTGATCGTGTCCCCGACCACTCCGCGAATCAACGGGCCGAGAAATCCCAGATGAGCCCATTCCGGCGCGCGCGGCTTGATGGTACGAAACGTACTATCGGTGTATTCGCGGTAGAGCACCTTCTGGTAGGTGGTGCTGACGGGCCGCGGCTTCATCTTGGAGAAGAACGCCGTGTCGGCGTAGGGCTTCCCCGCGATGTCGTCACGGCCGCCGGGGTTGTAGTCCCACGCGACCGGGTCGGCGGCGAGGTAATACGTGCGCGTCATCGCGGGGACCGTTTGCGCCCTTGCTGCGAAGGGAATCACGATCGATGTGGCGGCCATCGTCAGCAGTACGGCGGCCAATCGGGAAGAAGACATGAACACCCTCCATTCGTGGGAATCAAGGCTGGGTCGTGCGTGCGTCATGGCAGGGCGGCGAAAATGTGGTTGCACAACGCGCCGATCGCGCGCTGCTGGTCGGTGGCCGATCCGACGTAGTCACCGACCGATCCCATGACCTGGATGTCGCATAAGGTACCGCTTTTCTCGGCGATCACTTCGTGCAACCCGTCCACCCAGACGGCCTTGTCGCCGACGCCGATGAGGCGCACCGCCGGTACGGGCATCTTGCCATTGATCCAGCTGTCCACCGTTGTGGCGCCTACGCCGGCGCGCAGCGCAACGATGACCGAAGCGTACGCGGCGGTGTTGAAGACGCACGACGCCGGGTCGCCGGGAATCGAGTGGATACTGGTGATCGGACGCGTCACGATCGCGGCCATGTCGGCGCTCACGACCAGCTTCCGCTCGCAGGCGTTGCCACCGGCCGGCGCCGCAAGGTCAGTTCTCGACTCCGCGGGGAGCGTTGCCGCCGGCACGCGCCCTTTCGAGCAACCGGCGGCGATCGCGATCGTCGTGACGGCGAAGCCGAACCGCCGTCTCCGGCGACGCATGGCGCCTTCCTAGAAACGCGCGGAGAGGGTGACGGTACCGCTGGCGCCGGTGCCGGGATCGGGTTGCAGCGTCGCGGTGATCGTGCCGTGGACGTCATACCCCTTCACATCTGTTGCGAACGGAACCTCCTTCACGGAGGTGAGTGTCAGGACGTAACTACCGAGGGGATGATCCTGGGTGCCGCCCTGGGCCACCCATCGCATGTTGCCGCGGCGGACCATGATGCCCTGCGACGCACCAGCTTCGGAGCTCCGGTACGTCTTCGTGGCCGGGGCACCGACGAACTTGATCGCGATCATCACCCCCGGCAGGCTGTCGTTCGAACTGAATCCGACCAGCGTGGTTTGTTCCTTGATGCCGTACATCGCCGTCCGATCATCCGAGCACGGCGGGCTGCCGCTCTGTGCGCCGGTCAACACGATCGAGCACGTCGTTCCGCCGCCGGCGACCTGCGCGTCTGCCCTGGTGCCGTGAGAGCCGCACGCCGCGATGAGCGTGCAGCCGAGCACCTGTCGCACCACGCGCACCAATTGACTGCCACAAGGATTCCGTTGCATGACACCCTCCATGGCTTCGGGAAAGTCAGAACTTGACGTTCACGGTGACCGGGCCCGGCGAACCGGCGCCGACTTCTTCCACCATGGTCAGCGTGAGCGTTCCGTGCACCTCGTAACCGATCAGGTCCGGCCCATTGTCGAGCTGCTTCACGGAGGTGATATCGAGCGACATGGATCCGTCATTCTGCGTGGTGGTCCACGCACCGATCGGGGTGATCAGCGTGATTGTGGGAGACGCATCGCTCGCGGTATAGGTATGCACGACCGGTGCACCGCTGAACCCGATCCCGACGAAGAGGGAATCGGTTGCGCTGGTTCCCTGAAGCCCGAAGCCCGTTTCGTTGTCGTTTGCGGTCAGGACGGCGCTCACGTCGGAGCAGGTGAGCGGGCCCGATCGGGCGCCGCTCAGCGTGATGGTGCACGGGACGTTGTTGCCGGTATTGCCGCCGCTGGTGCCGGAGTCGGAGCCGCAGGCGGCGGTCAGGATCGCGGCGATCGCGAGGAGCGTGCGGCTGGGGTGCCAAGCATGAGACGTCATCGGGTTTCCCTTCGAGTTGGAACGCTCTGGGTCAGAGCCGCGACGTGATCGCGGCCAGGAGCGCCTTGGCTTTCTGGTAATCGGCCGACTGGAGATTGATTCCTACGAAGACGTCGTGCCGTACCGCGATGAGCTGGGTGCCGTGCAACAGCGCGGCGCGGTCCCACGGGCCCGTCAGCGTCGTGTCGGTGCGGAATCCGTTGGTCGACGCCGCGCCGGATGCCTTCCCCTCGGCTCCCGCTCCGCCGACCATTTTCAGCATTCCGCCGATCATCGCCTTCATCTGCGGCGGCGGGGTCATGGTATCGAGCGGTGAACTCGTTGGTGAGCCCATCGCTTCGCCGACCGTCGCCATCCCGTGTTCCAGCATGGCGAAGTTTTTCTGGCCGCCCTGCCAGGTGAATTCCACGGCGTAGTCCCGCTTGCCGTCAGGCGTCGACACCGTGTAGGTGCAGCTGGTTTCGGGCGCATCCGTCGTCGGAGGGCCGGCCAGCGGACCGATCGCGGCTTCGACATCGCTCCGCGGCAGGAAATCGCAGGCATTGGCCGGGTGAGCCGGCGGTTTGGGGACCAGTGCAACTGCCTTTGCGCCGTCGTAGCTCAGCGGATGATCAAGTCGCGGCATGACGATCCGGCCGAGCGCCAAGGCATCGTCTTCCTTGCCGCTCGCGCCCATGACGTCGATCTGGACCGACTGCTGTCCCTTGGAGGCGAAGAGCGTGCCCCCGGGAATCCAAGATGCCTGGTCCCACGGACCCGCGAGTTCCGGCTTGACGACGCGATGTGCCATGG
>JBOHRY010000120.1:0-3131 GCA_050732955.1 Gemmatimonadales bacterium
CTCTTGTCCTGCCGCCCTGCCGCCCTGCCGCCCTGCCGCCCTGGTTTCACCATGAGACGAAACGAAACCGGGATCGCCGGCATCCGTCAGGGTACGGTAAGACGACCAGTGACTTCCAGTGACATTCCGGTGTCTCATAGACGGGGCGGAGACCGTCTTCGCCGCCCTTGATGTGACATATTAGTACGCTGGACGCCGACTGCATCCGGCTTCCATCGCCCCTCACAACTCCGAGTACTGCCATGGCGCGCTTCATTCGCTCTCGCCGGGTCCTGATCGGGCTCCTGCTACTCATTGTCCTGGTTCCGACAGTCTGGCTGATGGCGCGCACCAAGAGCCCGGTGGACAGCTCGGTGGTGGCGCGTGTCGCGCGCGGCGACTTCTCGGTGACCGTCACCAGCACCGGCGAGTTGCTGGCGCCCAAGTTCGTCAAGATCACCGGCCCGCTCAACGCGCAGCAGGCCGAACAGTACTCGCCGATCAAGATTGCATCGCTGGTGGACGAAGGGACCCTGGTGAAGGCGGGCGATATCGTCGCCACCCTCGATCGCTCGTCGATCGCACAGAAGATGACCGACGTCGACCTGGCGATGCAGAAGGCCGAAGCGGACATGGAGTCCGCCTCTCTCGACTCGGCGCTCAATCTCTCCAAGGCGCGTGAAGACATGCGCACGGCCGCGTTGACCCTCGAGGAGAAGAAGCTCGCCCGCGACCAGTCGCAGTACGAAGCGCCCAGCGTCAAGCGTCTAGCCGAGATCGACTATGACAAGGCACTCCGCGCGTTACGGCAGGATTCGGTCAACCTCAACACCAACGTCGAGCAGGCGGTCGCCAAGATGAAGGGGATCAACAGCGACCTGGCGCGGCAGAAGAACCGCATGCAGATCGTCAAGGACGTGATGGATGCGTACACCGTGAAGGCGCCGGCGGCCGGGATGGTCGTCTACATCCGCGACTGGTCCGGCAAGAAGATCGCGACCGGATCGACGATCAGCCCGTGGGAACCGAACGTGGCCACGCTGCCGGACTTCAGCGTGATGGAATCGCTGATCTACGTCAACGAGATCGACGTCCGCAAGCTCGAAAAGGGCCAGCCGGTCATCGTGACGCTTGATGCCGACCCCACCAAGAAGCTCAAGGGCACGGTAACCGAAGTCGCCAACTCCGGCGAACAGCGCCCCAACTCCGACGCCAAGGTGTTCGAGGTCCACGTCAATATCGAGCATCCGGACACCACGCTCCGGCCGGGAATGACCACCGGAAACTCGGTGATCACGTACACCGCCAAGAACGTGCTGCACGTCCCGCTTGAGGCGGTGGTGACCGAGCAGGGTGTGCCGTTCGTCTACCGGCGCACTGGTGGGAGCGTGGTGAAGCAGGAAGTCGAGCGCGGCGCGATGAACGACGACGACGTGATCATCACGCGCGGCCTGGACGTAAATGACGAGGTGTTGCTCTCGCCGCCGCCGGACAAGGCCAAGTTGCCGCTGATCCGGCTTCCCGGCTCGAAGGTGCCGACCGGCGACACCGCCGCCGGTGGTCAGAAGATTCCGCCCGGCCCGGCGACGCCAGCCACGCCACCCGCGTCGCACCCAGCTTCCAGCGGGAACTGACCGGCGTGCCAGCATCCGACGGCGCGCCAAAATCGGGGGCGGCTGCACTCCTGGCGCACGTCACCTTCGCCGCACGAACTGCCGTCGAGGCGGTCTCCCACAATACCCTGCGGGCCGGGCTCACCTCGCTCGGCATCCTCTTCGGCGTCGCCTCGGTGATCGCCATGCTCGCGATCGGTCGCGGCGCGGAACAGGAGATCCTGGAGCAGATGCGGCTGCTCGGCTCCAACAACATCATCGTGACGCCGATCGTGACGCAGAAGGAGGGTGCGGTCAAGGATGACAAGACCGCCAAGGAATCGCGGCGCTTCTCCCCCGGACTGACCTACGCGGACGCACAAGCGATCGAGCGAGTTCCGGATGTCGATGCGACCAGCGCCGAAGTCGTGCTGAATTCACTGATCACCCGCGAGGGTCATCTCCGTTCGGGCAAGCTGGTGGGCGTGGACTCGAGCTACTTCAGGATGATGAACCTCCATATCGGCGACGGCACGGCGTTCTCGCCGGAGCAGGTGGCCCAGGGCCGAGCGGTGGCGGTGATCGGTTACGGTGTGCGGACCCGGTTCTTCACCACCGAGGACCCGATCGGCAAGCCGATCAAGGTCGGCGACAACTGGCTGACCGTGGTCGGCGTTCTCGATGACCGCACGGTCAACGCCGAGAACTCGCAGCGCCTCGGGATCCGCGACGCCAACATGGACGTGTACGTGCCGGTCACGACGCTCCTGCTGCGCTATCGCAACCGCGCCGTGGTGACCGAAGCGGAGATCCAGGCCTCGGCGCAGGACCGCTTCGTCAGTGCCAGCGACGAGGCGACGGTGAATCCGGAGAAGGAAGCCGAAAAGCGGAACATGAATCAGCTCGACCGGGTGATTCTCAAGGTGTCGGAAGCGAAATACGTCCCGGCCGTGGCGGATATCGCGCAGCGCATGCTCTCGCGCCGCCACAACGACGTCGTGGACTTCGAGGTCACCGTCCCCGAGTTGCTGCTGCAGCAGGAGCAGCGGACCCGCACGATCTTCAATGTCGTGCTCGGTGCCATCGCGTCGATCTCGTTGATCGTTGGCGGCATCGGCATCATGAACATCATGCTGGCCTCGGTGCTGGAGCGCATCCGGGAGATCGGCGTCCGGCGGGCGATGGGTGCCACGCAGAAGGAGATCCTGGCGCAATTCCTCCTCGAGGCCGTGCTGATCAGCGTCGCGGGCGGAGTGGCAGGCGTGATTGTCGGCGGCTTGCTGAGCAGCGGCATCGAGCGTTTCGCCGGGATCAAGACGATCGTCTCGGTGATGTCGGTCGTGGTCGCCTTCGGCGTCTCGTTCGCGGTGGGCCTCGGGTTCGGCATCGTGCCGGCGTACCGGGCCGCGCTCAAGGATCCGGTGGAATGCCTTCGCTACGAGTGAAATCCATGACGCAGAAGTTCGCTGCAGCGCGAGCCGGCCTTGTTGGCGCAGCACTCGCCGTACTGGCGTTCAGCGCCGCGATTTGCGCGCCACTGGCGGCACAGCAAGCGTATTC
>JBOHRY010000121.1:0-1991 GCA_050732955.1 Gemmatimonadales bacterium
GGTGCGGGGCCACTCGCGAGCGGCGTCGCATTGGACAAGGACCTGTCCAAGCGGCTTTTCCTGGTGGCCGAAGTCCTCACGGCGGCGTGGCTTATGGCTCCGGTCACCGCTGCCGATGTCGGCCGGGAACTCGACTGGCCGGTCGTGGTGAAACCTTCACACCAGGGGTCCACCGTAGGGTTGACCGTCGTGCGGGATGCGGCAGGGCTGGCGTCGGCGATCGAGACAGCCGGGTACCACGACGACGACGTGATGATCGAGGCCTTCGTGCCAGGACGAGAACTGACGGTTGGTGTGCTCGGAGACCAGGCCCTCGCCGTCGGCGAGATCATCCCGCGGCACGAGCTCTTCGATTATGAATGCAAGTACACGCCCGGGATGTCGCAGGAAGTCTTTCCGGCACAACTGCCGGCGATGGTGGCGGACGAAACCCGGGAGCTGGCGCTCAAAGCGCACCGGGCGCTCAAATTGCGGGGGTACTCACGGGTGGATTTTCGCCTGACCGACGAGCTCCAGCTTTTCTGTCTGGAAGTGAATACCCTCCCCGGCATGACGGCGACGTCGCTCATGCCGCAATCGGCGGCGGCCGTCGGGATCGATTTCCCGACGTTGTGCGAGCGGATCTGTGAACTGGCGCTGGAGGAATGATGGTCGTCGCAGCACGGTTGTCCACCTGAGGATCGTCGGATCATGACCGACGTGCTCGATCGCCGCATCACCCCATGGGTTGGCCGCCTGCTTGCGGCCAATGCCATCGTGCTGTTGTTGCAGCAGACCATCTTCACGTCGGACTCGCTCACCGACCTGCTGAGCTTCACGTCGTCGCTCGCGCTGCAACGGCCATGGACCTTTGTCACCTACATGTTCGTCCACGGCGGCATCCTGCATCTCGCCGCCAATTCGCTCGCCCTGTTCGTCTTCGGCCCCGCGGTCGAACGGCGCCTCGGCAGCAGCACGTTCATTCTGTACTATCTCTATTGCGGGATCGGAGCGGCGATTTTCTCGCTGCTGCTTCACACCGTCAATCTCGGTCCCGATGCCATGGTCGGCGCATCCGGCGCGATCATCGGTGTGGCGTATGGTTTCTCGCGCATCCTGCCCGATGCGCAACTGATGGTCTTCCCGATTCCCGTGCCGATCCGGGCCCGCTGGCTGATCCTGATGCTCGCGGCGTTCGACGTGGTCGGACTCTTCCTGCTCAACGACAACATCGCGCACGGCGCGCATCTCGGCGGACTCCTCTCCGGTGCACTCTATTTCGTGCTCCGCGGCATCGCCCGCCCGGCCGATCCGATGCCGATCGCGTCGCCGCGGCCGCGGGTTCCGGTCGCGGTGCGCGGGAGCATGCCGACCGCTCAGAGCGGGACCCGGTCCGAAGCAACTGCTCCGCAGGCCTCGCGCGAACCGCAGTCGCGGCGCGGCGAGGAGACCGCCGAAATTGATCGCGTCCTCGACAAGATCAGCGCCACCGGTATCGATTCGCTGACCCCCGAGGAGCGCCGCTTCCTCGACGCCGTGGCGCGGCGTCGCCGCAATCCCGACTGAACGCTTGACGCTGGTGTGATCACGGACCTGGTCTCGCCGTGGTGCGCCGCGGTCGAGTCGGGCGATCCGGCTGCCGAACACGGTTTCCGCCGCCGCCACCACACTGTCCTCGAAGCTGTGCGCCGCCAGCGAACCCCGCTCGCCGCGGCATTTCCTCTGGAAACCGACCGCGACGCACTGCGGGATCTGGCACGACGCGCCGCCGACTCGGACGGACAGCAGCTCATCCGCGACGCGCTCGCGCGCGCCGCGCATCTCGGCATCGATGGTTGTCGTCGCATGATTCTCCTTCCGGGTGCTGTCGCAGGCGATCCAGTGGAACCGCTCCCCGAGGGAGATCTGGCAGTCTTCCAGGGGCGCGCGAGCAACCACGTGACGCTCCTCGCGTCACTGGCACGCGCGGCCGCCGTCGTGACACGTCGCCAGTTGAGCGCCAGGGGATCATC
>JBOHRY010000122.1:0-8770 GCA_050732955.1 Gemmatimonadales bacterium
CGAAGTGGTGAACGGGAAGCGCCCCTACCAGCGCCCGGTCGGCATGGTGTTCCAGAGCTACGCACTCTTCCCCCACCTCACCGTCGCCGGCAACATCGGCTTCGGACTCGAGGAGCGCCGGCTTCCCGCGAGCGATATCCGGCTTCGCGTGGCGCGCGCGCTCGAGCTGGTCCGTCTCGATCCATCGATCTATGCCGCGCGGCGTCCCGCCGAACTGTCAGGGGGACAGCGTCAGCGGGTCGCTCTCGCTCGCGCGCTGGTGCTCGAGCCGCGCGTCCTGCTGCTGGACGAACCGCTCGCGGCACTCGATCCGCAGCTTCGGGTGGCGATGCGCCTCGAACTGCGTGAGCTCAATCGCACACTCGGCATCACCTTTGTCCTGGTGACGCACGATCAGGAAGAAGCGCTGGTGATGAGCGACCGCATCGCGGTGATATCTGCGGGGCGAGTGGAACAGGTCGGCACGCCGGTCGAGCTGTATCGGCATCCACGAACGGCGTTCGTGGCGCGCTTCATCGGTGACGCAAACCTCTTCCACGGCGCGGTGCAGGGCCTGTCGGGAGAAATCGCCATCGTGAAGCAACCGGATGGCCGATCCTGGCGGATTCCCGGCGCTGCGCACCTCGCGCCGGGCGCGATCATCCAGATCGCCGTGCGCCCGGAGTGGCTCCGGCTCGTGTCCGACAGCACCGCATCGTCCGGCGACAACGTCCTGCCTGGAACAATCCGCGAGATCAGTTTTCTGGGCGACCGATCCCTGGCGGTCGTGGCGCTGCAGAACGGCGGCGAGGCGCGAGTCGCCCTGCGCCATGAGGGCGCGGCGGACCCAGGGTGGCGACCGGGTGATCGGATCGGCGTCTCGTGGTATCCCGAAGACAGTCAGTTACTCCAGCAATGAAGCGACTGCGTACCGCAGTACTCACGACGCTGCATCGCCGTCCAGCGTGGCGAACGCTGGTACTGCTGCTGCCAGCCGGCGGCTGGCTCGCGATTTTCTTCGCCGCCCCGCTGGGCATCATGGCGACGTATGCCTTCCGGCCGAGATACATCCTGGGCGGTGTGTACCCGGGATGGACCACCGCCCACGTGACGCGATTGGTCGAACCCCTGTACCTCGATGTACTGGTGCGCAGCATCCTGCTCTCGCTCGCCGCAACCGTGCTATCGCTGCTGGTGGCGTATCCGATGGCGCTGGTGATCGCGCGCGCGGCGAGGTGGCGTGCGATGCTGCTCTTCCTGGTGGTGCTGCCGTTCTGGACTTCGTTCCTCGTGCGCACGTACACGACGATCTTCGTATTGCGCGACACCGGCCTGATCAATCAGTTGCTGCGAGCCGTCGGCATCATTCACGAACCGATTCGCATGCTGTACACGCCGGGCGCCGTCCTCTTCGGCCTGGTCACGGGATTCCTGCCGTTCATGGTGCTGCCGATCTACGCGTCGCTGGAGAAACTCGACCCGGCGCTCCTCGAGGCCGGCGAAATCCTGGGTGCGCCCCCGTGGCGCCGCTTCTGGCGCATCACGTGGCCGTTGACGCTGCCGGGCGTGGTGGTCGGGTCGCTGCTCGTCTTCGTTCCCGCGCTCGGATCCTTCCTCACTTCCGATCTGCTTGGCGGCGCCAAGGTGGTGTTGATCGGCAACCTGGTCCAGGATCAGTTCACCGGCGCCCGAAACTGGCCGTTCGGATCGGCACTTTCCTTTCTGTTGTTGCTGGTCGTGCTGGCCGGCATGCTGATCCAGCTGCGGTTTGGTTCGGACGGAGCTCTCGCGCCGGCGCCGGAAGAACCGGGGACGCGAGTCTCATGACGCGCCGGTTGGTGACGGCGATCGCTGTCCTCGGCTACGTAGCGCTGTTGTTGCCGCTGATCCTGCTGATGCTCTGGAGCTTCAACGCGTCACGCAGCGGAGCGCGGTGGGATGGCTTCACCTTCGACTGGTACCGGCGGCTGCTGGGCCGTCAGGATCTGCTGGCCGCCCTGCGGACATCGCTGGTCGTCGGAGCGTCCGCAACCGTCGCATCGACCGGACTCGGGCTATTCGGTGCGCTGGCCCTGGGCCGCGAGCGCTCGCGCGTTTCCGCCGCCGTCGAATCACTGCTGATCTTCCCGATCGTCACCCCGGAAGTTGTCGCGGGGATCTCGCTGCTGATCCTTTTCACGGCGGCTGGTGTGCATCTCGGCCTCGGCACCGTGATCGTGGCGCACATCACCTTCTGCCTTCCGTTCACTGTCCTGGTCATCGGCGCACGTCTCCGCGGCATGGATCGCTCGCTGGAGGAGGCGGCCCTCACACTTGGCGCAGACGAGGCAACCGCATTTCGGCGCGTCACCGTGCCGATGCTCATGCCGGGCATCATCGCCGCGGCGCTTCTCGCGTTCACCCTGTCGTTCGATGACTTCATCGTGACCTTCTTCACTGCGGGCCCCGGGACGAGCACGCTGCCGCTGGTGATCTACGGCATGGTCCGCCGGACCGTCGAACCCACCGTGAATGCGCTCAGCGCGCTGCTCGTTGTGGCGACGACGGTGCTCCTGGTCGCCGGCCAACGCTGGATGCGGCCCGATGCGCGAGGTCGCGCATGAGCCCGGTGAGGACGCGGCGCGAATTCCTCGCCGCAGCGACGCGTGCCGGACTCTCGGTCGCTGCTGCAGGTACGATGGCATCGTGCGTCACACGGCATCACTCCCCTCCGCCCAACGAGCAGGCGCGATCGGCGAAAGGCCCGCTGGAACGTGAGCTCAAGATCTACAACTGGTCGGATTACATCGCGGCTGACACCGTCTCACGTTTCGAGCGCGAGTTCGGCGTGCGGGTGACGTACGACACCTATGAGAGCAACGAGGAGATGGTGGCGAAGCTGGTCGCGGGAGGCGACGGATACGACATCGTGGCGCCGAGCGGCTATCTGGTGCCCGTGCTCGTCGCCGGCGGCCTGCTGCAGCCGCTCGATCACGCCGTGCTGCCGGAGTGGTCGAACCTGCTGCCGCTCTTTACCGAGGCTGCGGCGGACCGCGGCGGCAGGTACGCGATGCCGTATCAGTGGGGCACGACCGGTGTGGCGTACCGGCGCGATCTGGTGTCGGTCCCGCCAACTGGGTGGGAAGCGTTTGCCGACCGGGCGCTGCGTGGCAAGGTGACGATGCTCGATGACGGCCGCGAAGTCCTCGGGGCGATGCTCAAGTGGCGCGGACATTCGCTCAACAGCACGGTTCGCAACGAACTGGAGGGGGCCAAGCGCGACGCGTTGCTGGTCAAGCCCAATCTTCGGGCGTACCTGTCGGCGACCGTCAAGGGACAACTGGTCAGCGGCGACATCGCGGTGGCGCAGCTCTGGAGTGGCGACACGCGCCAGGCCCAGTTGGAGGAGGGCAGGATCGAATACGTGATACCGTCGCAGGGATCGCTGCTGTTCACCGATTACATGGCGATACCACGCGCGGCGCCCAACCGGCGCGCGGCCCATGCGTTTCTCAATTTTGTGATGCGGCCCGACGTAGCCGCGGAGATCGCCGAGCAGACGGGTTACGGCCCGACCTGCGGCCCCGCGATCGCGTTGATGGCGCATCCGGTCACGCCGCCCGACGCGCGGCAGCTCGCGCGGCTCGAGTTCCAGCTCGACCTGGGGCCGGCGACCGATCTCTGGGACCGCCTCTGGACCGAAGTGAAGGCGGGGTAGTTCTGGCCTGCTGCCGCTTCGTCGGCGGATCGTTAGATTCCCTGTCCTCCGGTCGGCGGAGATCTGGAGATCAACCGATGCTTTATGTGCTTGGCATAATCATGGCGACAGTCGGTGCGACCGTGCTCATCGGGGCGCTCACGTTCGTGACGCTGATGCTCACGGCCATCATCATGTCAATGTTTGCCTTTACCGCAGCGCCGATCCTGGACAAGTTCCTCAAGAACTGACGTCGTCCTCTTCCACGACCGGCGCGGCAATCGGAGTGGAGGCTTCACGGTAGGCTCCCTCGAAATTGATTTTCGCCCCGGCGAGCAACTCTCCCAGGCCGCGGATCTTGACCTGGTGGCCCCCGACGCGCCTCAGCAACATCCCCATGTATCCGAAATTCTCCGACAGCGCCGTGAGATTGACCTGCGACGCCTGGTTCTTGAGTTCGTCAAGCAGGCGTTGCGTGCTGCGAACCTGGGTATCGTCGGCGTGATGCGCCGCGAGCATTTCGATCAGCCGCTTGAGGCGATCGAACTTGGGAGGGAGCGTATCGAGAAACGCCAGCTGCGCGATCTGGCGTGGCGTGAGCTTGTCGGCCATGCCGGCAAAATAGCGGCCCTCGCTGGCGTGGTCGTCGTACTGCTCGCGTCGCCGGCAGCCGGCCAGGGAATCGCTGCCCGCTGGGACCTCGAAATCCGCGGTCCCGCGCTCAACGAAAACGCGGACCTGCGCCTCGACGGCCGATCGGGTCGCATCCTGCTGCAGTTCGACGACAGCGCATTCCAGCGGCTCGATTCGCTCCGGGTGGGCGATGGCCGGATCTCGTTCGTCCTGTCGCGCGGTCACCGGCGCTTCGAGGGATCGCTGACGCCGGAGCGCATGGAAGGCACCGTGCGCGATGCCGATGGTGCGACGATGAGCTGGATGGCACTGCCGCTGCTTCCTGGAAGTACACGCTGGCCGGTGGCGCCGCGCGTCACGGCGCGTCAACTCGTGATGGGAAGTTCCGCGACCAGCGTCCGGATTCCCGGTGCGTGGCTCGCGGCGATGCCGACGCTGGCGCAGCTCGAAGCCGAGGATACCCGCCTGGCGACGCTGACGGGTATACCGATGGTCACCACGAGCGATCGCCGCGAGCGTTCGCGCCGCATCGCCCTTGGGCTTGATGACAGCGTGCGCGCCGTCGTGCGCGCGCTGATGGCGCGGATCGCGGCGACCCCGGCCGCGGATGCCACCTTCCGGGCGCTCTTCGCGACCGGGCCCGGGTGGAAGATCGACCTGCACGATGCCGCACTCGCCGAAGCCCTCCACTATCAATCCGGCTTTACCCTGACAGAGGCCGCCAGCGGATTGCGTCGGTTTGGCGATCTCGCCACAACCGCGGATTCGTCGGCCATTCGAGAAAGCGCTTGGCGTCTCTGGTGCCGCGCGGCAACGGATAGTGTCGCAGTCTTCGCCGGGATCGACTCGCTCGCCCGGCAGGATCCGATGGCGGCGGCGGCGGTGCGGGCACTCCTTGCCGGCTACGACGGAGCGGTTGCCTGGTGGCGACGCGCGGTGCACTGGCTCCTGGTAAATCGCTGGCTACCCGCGCCGGCCGGACGGGTCTCCCCTCAACAATTGATGGGAATGTTCTGGAGTGTCGATTCGCTGCCGCTCCCGGAGATCGATCCGGTCCGCTTCGGTGATGCCGCCGCGATGCCCGTGCCGGGCGCGGCATCCATCGGCCGATATCTCTTTCGGCCGCGGAACGGCGTCGCCGCGGAATGGCTGGCCGGTGCGGGACTGCGCCAGGCCTTCGACAGTTGGCTGCCGCTGCGTTGGGGCGAGTCGCCGCTGATCCTGGTCCAGAATGGCCGCACCGAAACCGTGGTGTCGCCATGGGCGCAGGCCGAAGCGCGCTCGGCGGCGTTTTTCGGCGAGACCGACGCGATCCGCCTCGACCCCGGGATTACTCCGCTCATTGCCGTCGTCGTGTTCCTGCATGAATGGCATCACCTGATTGCCGCGGAGCGCCGGCTCGCGGGCCCGCACCCCGCCGCACTGTTGGATGACGGCACCCAGCTACACTTGCTCGAACTCGATCCATGGATCGCCGAAGGATTCGCCGAATGGGCGACCGAGGAAACCCTGCGGCCGGTCCGCGACTCGGCGGCGTTGCTCCTCTTCACCCAGGCCGAAAAGCGGCTGGCTCTCGCGGCCCGCGATGCGAGCGACCCGCACCTGCTCGGCTATCGGATGGTGCGAGCTGCTCTGGCGCACATGTCCGGTGCCGCGCTCCGCGACGCGCTCGTCCTGCACCTGCATGATCCCGCGGGCCTCGCTCGCGTCCTGCATCTGTCCGGCACCGGTGCGGTGCCGCCGCTCACGCTGAATCGTCCGCCGAATGCCTCGGTGATTCCCGAGGTTAGCTTCACATGGGACGATGGCCTCGCGTTCGACATTTCGCGCCGTTTGCTCATTCCTCCATCTCGTCCGGAGCACTGATGTTGCCGATTCGCCGGTTGATATTGCTCGCCTCGCTGGCGTCCACGACCGGAGCACTTCCGCTGCGGGCGCAGCTGACGGTCGCCGAACGCACCAACAGTGAGCGCACCTCGACGCACGCCGAGGTGCTGGCGTTCATCGATTCGCTGACCCATCATGGCGCCCGGATGCACGTCGGCACGCTGGGGACGTCGGCACAAGGACGGCACTTGCCGTTCGTCGTGCTGTCGCGTCCAGTGGTGACGACGCCAGCCGCGGCGAAGGCGAGCGGCAAGCCCATTCTGTACATCCAGGCCAACATTCACGCCGGCGAGGTCGAAGGCAAGGAGGCGATGCAGGAACTCGCCCGCGACCTGACGCTGGGAAAACTCAAGCCGCTGCTCGACAGTGTCGTCATCATCTGGGTGCCGATCTACAACGCCGACGGCAACGACGCGTTTGGCCCCGAGGACATCAATCGAGGCGAACAGAACGGGCCCCAGCTGGTCGGATTGCGCGCCAACGGACAGGGTTACGATCTCAATCGCGATTACGTGAAACAGGAAGCGCCGGAGACTCGCGCGTCGCTGGCGCTGATCAGCAAGTGGGACCCCGATCTGTTCATGGATCTGCACACCACCGACGGGAGCTATCACGGCTACGCACTGACGTGGTCGCCGGGCCTCAATCCGAATCACACGCCGACCAACGACTGGGTGCAGGACACCGTCCTCGAACAGATCCGCCGCACGGTACGCGAACGCGACCACTTCGAGACGTATCCGTACGGCAACTTCGATGGTGGCAACGCCGCGCCCAACGGCTGGCGCACCTATGAATCGCTGCCGCGTTACGGCACCAATCTCGAGGGGATGACGCGCGTCTCGATTCTCAGCGAAGCGATGTCACACGATCCGTTCCCGCGACGGATCGCGGCGACGTACGCCTTCGTTCTCGAGACGATCCGGTACGTGGCCGAGCATCGCGCCGAAATGCGGCGTCACGAAGTGCTCACCGCGAAGTTCCGTCCCGATTCGGTCGTGGTGCGCGGGAATTCACTGGCCGATTCTCCGGTGCGGATGGACAGCGTGCTGGTGGCGGCGACCCGCACGGTCACGTTGCCGCGATCCGATTCGGCGACGCGGGCGCACACGGTGCGGACGCCAGCGATCAAGGACACCGTGGGTGATTGCGCGATCGCCGCGGCAGGTGGGCGCGGCGGCGGACGATCCGGGCGCCAGGGACGGGGCGGCGGACGCGGTGCGGCTCCCGGCGGGACGACGCGCGAAGTGGAAGAACTGACGGGAGAAGCACACGCGGTGTACATGCCGGTCCGCGATCGATTCGGGGCGGTGCGCAAGGAGGCGATGCCCGCCGCCTACGTGCTCGGCTCGGAATGGTCGAACGTCGTGGCGTTGATGCGGCGGCAGGGCATCCAGGTCTTGAAGCTCAACGCGGCGTGGTCCGGCCGGGCCGAACACTTTGCCATCGACTCGATCGAGCACCGCCGGTTCTTCGAAGGACACTGCAGCGTGCTGGCAGAAGGGAGTTGGCAGGCTGCGACTCGGGATACGGTTCCGGCAGGCGCCTTCGTGGTGCCGACGAACCAGCGGACGGGAATGCTGGCGGCTTTTCTGCTCGAGCCGGCGTCGGAGGATGGGTATCTGGCCTGGAACTTCTTTGATCGGGCGCTGGCGACTCCCGGCGTCGCACCGGTGAAACGCTGGCGCGTGATGCCGACGATTCGCGCCGTCGCCGTCCCATGAAGCGGGCGCGCGAGGCCGGCGATCCGGCGCCGGCATTTACGCTGCATGCCGATGACGATTCGACGGTGACACTGGCCTCGCTGCGCGGCCGGACGATCGTACTGTACTTCTACCCCAAGGACGACACGCCCGGTTGCACGACCGAGGCGTGTGAATTCCGCGATAGCTGGGAGCGCGTCAAGGCGGCCGGAGCCATCGTCATCGGAATCTCGCCGGACACGGTCGCGTCACACGGGCGCTTCAAGCGGAAGTTCTCACTGCCGTTTCCGTTGCTGGCCGACCCCGATCACCGCGTGGCGGAGGCGTACGGCGTGTGGGGTGAGAAATCGATGTTCGGGAAGAAATACCTCGGTGTTCTGCGCACCACCTTCATCATCGACTCCGGCGGCATCATCCGCCACGTCTTCCGACAGGTCCGTACCAAAGGCCATGCCGAAGAGATCCTGGCAACGCTTCGGGGACATCGAGCGTCTTAGCAGGGAACCCGCACCGATCGGGCGCTGATGATCAACCTGAAGCTCGCCTTCCGGCTCCTCTGGAAGACGCCATTCGTCTCCATTGTGGCCGTGTCGTCACTGGCCCTCGGCATCGGTGCCAATGCCGCGATTTTTTCCCTCTTCGACCAGCTGTTGCTGCGGCCGCTTCCCGTGCCGCAATCCGGGCAGTTGGTGAATCTCGGCGCCCCGGGCCCCAACCCCGGTTCGCAGTCATGCGGAATGGCGGGCGGTTGCGACGTGGTCTTTTCGTATCCGATGTTTCGCGACCTGGAACGTGAGCAGAAAGTCTTTACCGGGATCGCGGCACATGTCTCATTCGGTGCCAACCTCTCGGCGCGCAACCACACGATCAGCAGCACCGGACTCTTCGTCTC
>JBOHRY010000123.1:0-17667 GCA_050732955.1 Gemmatimonadales bacterium
GGCGTGGCTCGATATCGGATGTTATGGCGTGTCGGTGGCGCGTTGGCTGTTCGACACCGAGCCGGTCGGGGTCGACGTGCGGATGCAGCGAGATCCCGTCTTCGGTACCGACCGGCTGACCACGGCGCTGCTGGAGTTTCCGGCGGGGACCGCGACCGTGACATGCTCCACACAGCTCGCACCGCACCAGTCGGTTGCCATCCACGGTACTCACGGTCGCATCGAACTCGAGCTCCCGTTCAATCCTCCGACGGATCAGCCGACCACCATTCGACTGTATCGGGGCAGGGACGTCGAGGAAGCCATCATCGATCCGTGTAACCAATTCGTGGAGCAGGTCGATGCCTTCGCGGTGGCGGTGAGGCATCTGGCACCGCCACCGGTTTCCCTCGCAGACTCAATCGCGAATCTGGTCGTCCTGGATCACGCGAGTCGCGTGTTCTCGTAAGAGCGTGCGTCGCCGCAGTTTCAGCGCCAGCGTCCCTCGACCCAGTACCACCCTCCGCGAGTGTGCTGCCAGTGTCCCGGCGTCCAGTGCCGGTAACTGGCCTGCGGCGGCCGGTCCCACCGGCCCGCGACCCACGCGTAATCGTTGTCCTGCCACGCGTAGTGGCCCCGGATCCAGACGTAACCCTGGCCAGGTGCCGTGCCCACGACTTCGACTCGCTCCGGCGGTGGGCGACGAACTACGACCGATACACCGGCCGGCCCATATCCCGGCCCGCAGGCTGGAAGCACCAGCAGACCTGCCAGCGCTGCTGTTCGCCAACCCGCAGTCAACCACTTTCCTGAACCCATGATTTCCACCTCTGCTGAAGTTCGCCGATTCATTGCGCCGGCGTCCCATTCGGTATGACCTGATCATCCCTACCTTGTTAATCGGCACTCTCCGATGCGTCGAGTCGCGGCGTCGCCCATCTTTGTCGGCGGAGGCCGCTGATGCCCAATGAGACGAACATGTCAGCTGCGTTGGCCACAGCGGTCGTTGCGATGACAAGCATTCGACCTGCCAGTCTGCCCGCGCAGCGCACAACGATAACAGATTCCCAACACTTGACGGCAACAATCACGGCTGGCCGCTCGCTGGCCACGTTCGACCCTCGAATGGTCTGGGGAGCGGCGCTCGACGGTCACGAGTTGAGCGACGCCGCGGCGATTTACACGCGCCAGAACATCGCGGCGATGAAGACCTCCGGACTCGGCCCGATTACCTATCGTTTGCGCACTGAGCTTGGCATTGACGCGTGGCATTGGAATCCCACCGGCACCTGGAGCGATCCGGCGCATCATCAGGGATACTGGGTTTCCGATGCGACGTCGACGGGACCGATCGAGCTGAGTTTCGGCTACCGGCTCCCGCGTCGCGGGCGTACCGTCGATGATGCCGACAACGACGGATACTCGCGCATCGACGATGGCGACACCACCACGTTCTGGAAGAGCAATCCCTATCTCGATCCGCGTTTCACGCGCGATCCGGAGAAGCAGCATCCACAGTGGTTCACCGTCGATCTTGGCGCACCGGCGCCGGTCCAGGAGATCCGGTTTCTCTGGGGCGCGCCGTTTCCGCGGCATGTGGTGATCGAGTACTGGTCAGGCGAACAGACGCAGGCGATCGACTACAACCCTGATGGGGAATGGAAGCTCTTCCCGCGCGGCACGCTCGCCGATGTACGTGGAGGCGACGAGTCAGTCGTGCTGGATCCTGTGGCGGTCCGGACGCGATTCATCCGGGTCACCATGACGCAGAGCTCGCACACGGCGATGAGTGGCAATGGCGATCCGCGGGATAGTCTGGGTTTCGCACTGCGCGAAGTGTTCGCCGGCGACCGTGATTCGACGGGCATCTTTCGCGACCGGGTTCACCACGACACGATCGGAACGCGACAGAGCGCCGTCCTGGTGTCGTCAACCGATCCATGGCATCGCGAGATTGATCGCGACGACGAGATCGCGCAACCCGGGTTCGACCTCGTGATGCGCACCGGACTGGCTCACGGCCTCCCGCTGCTGGTGCCGACGGGATTGCTCTTCGACACCCCGGAAAACGCCGCAGCCGAACTGCGCTTCCTCGAGTCGCGGGGCTATCCGCTGGCCGGCATCGAGCTCGGCGAGGAACCCGACGGGCAGCGCATCACGCCGGAGGACTATGCCGCGCTCTATCTGCAGTTCGCGGCTGCGTTGCACCAGGTGGATCCGGGCGCGCGGCTGGGGGGGCCGAGCTGGCAGGACCTGCTGGACGATCCCCTGGAACTCTGGCCGACTCGCGGCGCGCCGGGAAACCGTCCCACGCCGATCGGCAGGTTTCTCGACTATCTCGACGCGCATCGACGCACCGCCGACTACCGCTTCTTCAGTTTCGAGTGGTATCCGTTCGATGACGTCTGCGCCGATCCCGCCGATAATCTGGCGGCCGCTCCCGGCATGCTGACTGCCGCACTCGACCGCGTGCGTTCGGCCGGGTTGCCCGAATCCATTCCGCGCATCATGACGGAGTACGGCTATTCGGCGCACCTTTCACTCGCCGAGGTGACGCTGCCCGCGGCGCTGTTCGATGCAGACGTCGTGGCAAGATTCTTCGCCGAGGGTGGGGCGCGGTCATACTACTTCGGCTACGAACCTGGCGCTCTGGCGCACGAACGCGCGTGTCCGCACTGGGGCAACCTGATCATGTTTCTCGCGGACAGCGCGGGACAGGCGACGTACCGGATGCCGCGGTACTGGAGTGCGTGGTTGCTGACCCACGCATGGGCCGACTCCGCGGGCGGATCGCATACGTTGCACGGCGTGGAGTTGCAACGCGGCGCAGCGCGCGTCGACGATTCGCTGCTGACGCTGGCCGCCATGCGCCGACCAGACCATCGCTGGTCGCTGCTGGCGATCAATCGCGACCCGCGCTCCGCCCGTACGATCGCCGTTCGCGTTCGCGACCGATCGAGCGCCGAAGATCATTCGTTGGGGGGGCCGATCGATCTCTGGCAGTATTCTGCTGCGCAATATCAGTTTCACGAGGACGCCGATCACGGCCGCCCGGTGCGCGACCTGCCGCCGGCGCACGAGATCCGACAGACCCTGGAATCGGTGACACTTCCGCCGTATTCGATCACCGTAGTGACGGGATGGTGAGTCTGCTGATCGTGTTGGGGGTTCGGGTGCCCGGAACCATTGTCCACGGACGCCTGAACCTGCTGCTCCTGCTTGCGCTCACCACCGTTGCCGGTTGTGCGCGTCGCGTCGCGCCGGTGCCGCCGGCCGATCGAACGGCGCTCCTGGTCGAGGCGGTGCGGAGCGACTCGGCCGCGGTGGTACGCCGGTTACTCGACGGCGGGGTTTCGCCGGATACGATCGCACCCGATGGCACCCGGCCGCTGACCGAGGCGGCTCATCATGGTCGGCTGGCCGCTGCTCGAGTGCTGCTTGACGACGACGCACGGCTCGACCTGGCCGATGCCGCCGGGCTTCGCCCGTTCGACTATGTCATGGATGCCGGACATCGCGAACTCGCGTTCCTGCTGACGCGTGCGGCGGCGCGTGAAGCGGGTGCCAACGCCGGTGCGATGTCGTGGTTCGACGCGCTCGGCGCGCACTCCGGCGCGCTGATTGACTGGCACCGCGTCCTCGATGGCGAACTCACTTCGCTGGGACTCATGGCCGCGGTCCTGGCCGGCCGCGACGATGCCGTCTCCTCGCTGCGTCGTGCCGGTGGCGTACCGAACCGCACCGGTTATCTCGCCATTCAGGTGGCGGCCCGATTTGGCGACGTGCCGGCGCTCGCGAACCTCCTCGCCGCCGGCGCCAACCCCGATGCCGAAGTCGCGGGACATCGTCACGAAACACCGCTAATGGAGGCGGCGCGCGATGGCCACGTCGAGGTCGCCGAGCGCCTGCTGCATGCCGGTGCCCGGGTTGATCACGTGGACAGCGAAGGTGAGACGGCGCTGATGTGGGCGGTCCGGGCGGGCGAGACGGACTACGCCAGTGCGTTGCTCGCGGCCGGCGCCAACCCCGTGCTGCGCAATCGCGCCGGCGAGACGGCGCTGGATATCGCCCGTGAGATCAAGCACGAAGATCTGATCAACCTTCTCGAAGCGCATCCGAAGCGGACCGGCAGATAGCGCCGCCCTTGCCAATCGGCCGTGCCGCGCGCATATCGTGAGGTCCTCGACCGGACCCAGCCGATGACTGTTGCGAGTCCACCGCGTCCCCGCTGCGCCTTCCGCGTCGCTGCCACCGGCCATCGCTGGAATCGGCTTGACGTAGCACGCGCGGACGCGGTTCGCTCGCAAGTTCACGGGATCCTCGACCAGATCGCCGGCGTCGTCGATCGGCTCGCGGCCGCCCCCGATGCGGGTTTCGCCGACGCCCGTGCGGAGCTGACGCTCTATTCCGCGCTGGCCGAGGGCGCCGATCGTCTTGCCGCCGAAGCGGTGCTGCAGACCGCCAATCGGTGGCAGTTGCACGCCGTGGCTCCCTTCGAGGTCGCGCGCTACGAGCACGATTTCCAGGCGGACACCGCCGCGCCGCATTCGCTACAGCATTTCCGCACCCTCTGGCAAGCAGCGGCTGCGCGAACCGTGCTTGACGGCGTCCCGGAAGGATTCGACGCGTACGTGCCGCTCGGTCGCGTACTTGTCGATCTTTGCGACGTTCTCCTGGTGGTGTGGAATGGCGAGCGCGCCAGCGGTCCTGGTGGCACCGCCGATTGCGTCCACCAGGCGCGGCGCGATGAGATCTCCATCATCCGGATCGACCCGGACAGGCCGGCTGAATGCTGGCTCGAGAATCTTGATCGTTCCGACCACGGCCGCGGTGAAGGCCTGACCCGGTTGGAGGAGCGGCTGCGCGTGATGCTGGCACCACCGCGTCGCGTCCGCAGCGGTCACAAGTCGTTGGTGCTCGACTTGCGCGCCGATTATTTCGCCGAACCGATACCGCATCCGGTGCTGCCCCGCGTGCACGACCGGGTGATCGCAGTGCTGCAAGGACGGACCGAGGACGGCCGGGCAATTTCACTTCGCGAACGGCTGTCGCGAGCCCGCCATGCAGGGAGCGTCTCAGTCGCTGATCCGGAGGCGGCTACTCGCGATGCGTGGATACCGCGCTGGTCGCGTGCTCCCGCCCACGTGCGCGACCAGGTTCTCGACCGCTTCGCCGAACACCACGGCTGGGCTGATTCCCTGGCAACCGCCTACGGCGCGTCGTTCCGCCAGACCTTTACCTGGGTGTTCATGCTCGCCTGGATCGCCGTGCTCGCGGCATTTCTCGGCGCGGTGCATTTCGATCTCACCTTCGCGGGAATCTCGCTCGTCGTGGCGATCGAGATCGTGGTGCTCGCCACGATCAATCTCCTGGTGCGCCGCGGCCGGCATCGCCGGCTGCACGAACGGTGGCTCGACTATCGCTCACTCGCCGAACGTGTCCGTCACCTGGCCGTGCTCTGGCCGCTGGCGCGGACGACCCCGCTGGTGCGCGTGGCGCCGGCGGCGCAGGCCGGCGATCCGCGGGAGGGCTGGGTTGGCTGGATGATACGCGGAATTGCGCGCGAGGCCGGAATGATCACCGGCGTCCTCGATCATGCCCATGCGGCGGCTTGCCGGGACGTGCTGCGCGACGCGGAGATCGAGCCGCAGCGAGCGTTCCATCGCAGCACCATGTCGCGCGCCGCACAAGTGCAGCATCACCTCGCCGAATTTGCCGAGGGGCTCTTCTTCGCGGCGCTGGTGCTGGCCGCTTTCCGGCTGGTCGTCGGCTTCGCGGTGCACTGGTCGCCTCGCGTCGCGCGAACCTGGCGCGACGTGGAACTGGCACTCGCCGGGTGCGGTGTGGCTTTTCCCGCCATCGCCGCCAGCGTGCACGGCTTCCTCGGCACCGGCGATTTCGCCGGCATCGCAATTCGGTCGGCGAGTATCGAACCTCAGCTGGCGCAGATCGACCTGCGCCTGGGTCGTCTCGATCCGCTCGACACCACGGGGGTGGGCGAGCTGGCGCTCGAGGCCGCTACGGTGATGGAACGGGAACTCGCCGCCTGGCGGACCGTGGCGCAGACGCGCGAACTGGAAACGCCGTGATCAGGGCGCGCGCTGGCGCGCCGCGCGCCGCAACACCCGGCGTCAGGGGTGCTCGTGATGCCCCAGCGTCACATTGACTCCGGCCTGCATCTGGAATCGGCTGTGATCCGCGACAGTCAGCCTCATCTCGGCAAAGGGATGTACCTGACCGCGGATTGACTCTGCCCCGGCGAGGAGGTTCCAGCCGGCCGTCGTTGCGCTGGTGCCATTGCTCTGACGATCGATGTTCAACCCGGTCCCGACGTAGATCCATTCGAACCGCTCTCCGGATGCACGATACTTCACATCGACATTCCCCTCCCAGACCGAACCCGGATCCTGGAAGTAGTAGTCAAACGACGGATAGAACTCCAGGTGGTGCGCCATGGGAATCGACAATTGCGCGCCAAGACCAAAGTCGTCGTAATCGGCGTTGTACAGTGCGTGCACGCCAAGGTGCGAATGCGTGGTCTGCGCCGGCATCGCGGCGGCGCCCCCCGCGCTGACGACGGCGGCGACCAGCAAGACTCGCATGCGGACAGTCATGACGTTCCTCCCGGAGGATGTGACCCATCAGCGTTCAGGGTATCCCGCGGTGACGTGCCCGGTCGCCGCGCCGCGCACACGTTGCCGGTACCGACGCGGACTGCACTTGCCGAGTCGCGGGCGCCGCACGATGATCCTGTCACAACGATCAAGGTGCTGATGCCACTCCGCTCTCTCTACCTCGTGGCTCTATTCGCCGGAACGCCCGGCGCCGCGGGCGCGCAACGATCCGACACCACGGCGACAGAGTCGATCGTCCCGGGCGTCGCTCACTGGACCATGGTCGATCGCGCCGGACCCTGGACCGTCAACGTCGTCGCCGTCGATCTCCGGCGGACCGGCATCAGCATCCGCGCCGCGCGGGCCGACGACTCACTCCGCGGCCGCGAACCAGTCAGCGCCATCGTCCGCCGGCTCTCAAGCGACACGGCCCGCGTCGTGGCCGCGATCAACGCGGATTTCTTCGATCTCAAGACGGGCGAAGCGGAGAACAACCAGGTGCTCGACGGCGAAGTGTGGAAGGGACTTCCTGCTCGGGTGGCGACCAGTCTTCGGCGGCCGTTGCGAAGCGAGTTCGCCATCGACGCCGCCGGCCGGCCGTTGATCGACACGTTCGCGCTGGCTGCAAGCCTGATCCGGAAGCACCACGACCCGGTGACGATCGCAGGAGTCAATGCTCGTCAGGGATCATCGGGCGTCACGTTGTACACGCCGAGGTTTGGTACGAGCACGCCGATCGACACGAGCGGGAGCGTTGAAGTACCATTGCGTCCGCTGAGCCGGCACGGGGACAGCCTGGTCTTTCGAGTGCTCGCGGCGCCGATAGTCGGTGGGCAAGTCTCCTTGCGGGATGCAGATGTGGTGGAGTTTGCTGCTGGCGACACCGCGGGCGTGGTGCCGTACCTCGGCGACACCGTGACGGTTGTTCTCGCCATGCATCCAGCGCCACGGCCGCTGCGCCTGCTCGTCGGCGGTGGGCCCCGGCTGGCGGTCCACGGCACGAGCATCGTCGACGGAGTCGAGCGACCGGAGGGAACAGCACAATCGTTCGCCGTCGTGCGGCATCCGCGGACGGGTGTCGGGATTTCTCGTGACAGCAATACGGTCTTTTTCATTACTGTCGATGGTCGACAGGAGTCGAGTTCAGGAATGTCGCTGGCGGAGTTCGCCCGGTTGATGCTGCAGGTCGGGGTGTACGACGGACTCAATCTCGACGGCGGCGGATCCACCACGATGGTAATCGATGGCCGCGTCGTGAATCATCCGTCCGATCCCGGGGGCGAACGAGCCGTGGGCAACGCGCTCCTGGTGGTGCAGGTCGCGCATGGACACTGAGCTTCCGGTCTGGGACGAAGACCACTGGAAGGCGCTGCCCGCGCTGACCGGCAAGATCGATGCGGACAGTTGCGTCGTCGGCCTCGGCGGCTCGGGACTCGCCTGCATCCTGGAGTTGCTGGCGCTCGGGCAGCGGGTCATCGGAATCGACGCAACAATGGTCGGCGGCGGCGCCGGGGGTCGCAACGGCGGCTTTCTGCTGGCTGGCCTGCCGCAGTTCTACCATCACGCCGTTGAGCTCTTCGGCCGAAACACTGCGCGGGCCGTGTATCTCCGAACGATGGCCGAGCTCGACCGGATGACCGCCGAGACGCCGGCGGCAATCCGGCGCGTGGGTTCGGTACGTATTGCGGACGATGTCGTTGAACTTGAGGACTGCGAGCTGCAGCTTGCCATGATGCGCGCCGACGATCTTCCGGCCGAACGCTACCATGGCCCTGAAGGTCAGGGCATTCTGGTGCCGACCGACGGCGCGTACAATCCGCTGCAGCGCTGTCGTCAGTTGGCGCAGTGCGCGCTCGCCCGGGGCGCTACCCTCTTCGAGGAATCGGCGGCCGTTGACATTCGCGGCGATCGCGTGCTCACGTCCGCTGGCGCGGTACACTGCCGGCGGGTCGTAGTCGCCGTCGATGGTGGCTTGAGCGCACTGCTGCCTGAGCTTGGCGACCGCGTCCGTACCGCACGACTGCAGATCCTCGCGACCGCACCGGACTACCACGTCGATTTCCCGCGCCCGGTGTATCGGCGCTGGGGCTACGACTACTGGCAGCAGCTTCCGGATCGCCGCGTGGTGCTCGGCGGCCTTCGCGATCGCTCCGGAGAAGGGGAGTGGACCGACGTCGCCCATCCGACCGACCCGGTGCAACGAGGTCTTGATCGGCTGCTGCGCGAGCAGCTCGGCGTCGATGCGCCGGTCACGCATCGCTGGGCGGGGATCGTCGGCTATTCGACGGATGGCCTGCCAGTGGTCGCCAACCCGCGTCCCGATGTCTGGGCGACCGGTGGATACTCGGGCACCGGCAACGTCCTCGGCGCACTGTGCGGACGCGGCGTCGCACGCCTGGCGATCACGGGTGATGCCGAACTGGTGCACGAATTCTGGAGTGAGACATGACCGCACGCAGCGTCTTCATCACCGGCGGGACCGGTTATCTGGGCCGGCCGCTGATCACTGAACTCCTGGCTCGCGGCCATTCCGTCCGGGCGCTCGCGCGCGCCGGGTCGGAGCGGCGACTCCCGCCCGGTCCGGACGTCGTGACCGGCAACGCACTGGATGACGCCACGTTCGCCACATCGGTGGCGCCGGCAGACACCTTTGTCCACCTGGTCGGCACGCCGCATCCCAACCCGTCCAAGGCGCAGCAGTTTCGTGACGTCGATCTGGTGTCGGTGCGGGCGGCCGTGGCTGCGGCCGCGCACGCCTGGGTGAAGCACTTTATCTACCTCAGCGTGGCGTATCCGGCGCCGATCATGCACGAGTACATCGCCGTCCGGAAGGAAGGCGAGGGGATGATCCGGGCATCAGGAATGCCGGCCACGTTTCTCCGTCCGTTCTACGTGCTCGGTCCCGGTCATTGGTGGCCATATCCGTTGGTGCCGCTCTTCGCGCTGATGCAGCAGATTCCAGCAACGCGCGATGGCGCTGTGCGCCTCGGTCCGGTGACGCTCGGGCAGATGATCCGTACCCTGATCCATGCCGTCGAGCATCCTCCGCGCGAGGGCGTTCGCGCCCTCAATGCGCCGGAGATCCGACGCGGCGGGACGGCCTAGACGCCCCGTTCCCCTTGCTCGGTCAGTGCTTTCCCGACACGTTACGGGAACGCCTGACACGGAGCGGAAGCATGAAGGACAAGAAGCTCGAGAAACTGATTCGGAAGGTGTCCGGCACGCCGCTGCAGAAATCGCGGCGAGGCCGATTTGTCGATCCGACATTGCAGGCGACCAAGTCGCCCGAGTCGGAGACCGACGAGGACACCAAGCACCTGTTCAAGGAAATGAAGCGGCGGGAGTTCTGAGCCAGCCGTCCTGCGTGAGGGAGTCCTGATGCGTCGATTCTTGATCAGTCTTGCACTGGCTGGCGCAATCACGGCCTGCAGCGATCGCGCCACGTCGCCCACACAGAAAGGTCCGGCGCTGACGCAACGCCAGCACGACAGCGTCATCGGCCAGTCCGGGCTGCCAGGTGCGGCGGGCGTCCGCGGTGCGCTCCGCGTCAGTGATTCGCTCAACGCTCGTCGCGGCCGCATCGATTCCGCGTCGCGCGCGCCGTAGCTAGTGGCGCTGATCTTTCCTTTCGATCCGGACATCCGCCGCGCCGCGACGATTCCGGCGCGTCTTTACGTTGACCCGGTCTACCAGGCACTGGAAGAAGAGAAGGTCTTTGGGCGAACCTGGCAGCTGGTGGGGCGCGTCGATCAACTCACGGTGACTGGCCAGTATCTCACCGCGGAGGTTGGCGGCGAAAGCATCGTGGTGGTTCGCGATGGTGAGGTACTCCGCGGCTTTCACAACATCTGCCTGCATCGCGCCGGTCCGGTAGCGGAAGGCTGCGGCAAGCGGCAGACGCTGCAGTGCCGCTATCACGGCTGGACCTATCGACTCGACGGCTTGTTGCTCAATGCCCCCGAGATGGACGCGGCACTCGACTTCAGCGCGACGGCGATGCACCTGATGCCGGTCCAGGTGGCCCAATGGGGCCCGCTGGTCTTCGTCAACCTCGACCTCAAGACCGCGCCGCTCGAGCACTTTTTCGAGGATATCGACCAGCGCACCCGGCGCTTCGAGCTCGGCAGCATGCGCCATGTCGAGCGGAAATCGTGGACGATCAACTGCAACTGGAAGGTGTACGTCGACAATTACCTGGAAGGTTATCACATCCCGGTGGTGCATCCGACCCTGCACAAGGAACTCGACTACGACCAGTACCGGATCGAGCTGCACCGGTATTACTCGATTCAGCGCGCCCCGATCCGCGCCGGCCGCGGCGCCCAGCGCCAATACGAAGCGGCGGCTCCGGACGACGAGGCGCAATACTACTGGATCTTCCCCAACCTCATGCTGAATGTCTATCTGGGGCAGCTGCAGACCAACGTCGTGATTCCCCGCGGGCACGCCGCGTGTGAAGTTGTCTTCGAGTGGTTCGCCGAGCGCCTGCCGGAAGATCTGCTGCAAGACCCGGCGTGGACCCGGCGCCTGGCCTTCAGCGACGAGATCCAGGACGAAGACATTCACATATGCGAGAGAGTGCAACGAAACCTGCGATCAAGATCCTATGATCGGGGACGCTACAGTCCGGCACAGGAGAGCGGAGTGCACCATTTTCACTCCTTGCTGCACGAATACCTCAACTAGAGTCCTCGCTGTAGCAACTCTCGCACGACCTCGATTTGCTTGACCGTTGGGAGCCCGGCGGTTGCTGCGCGTAATTCGTGAGCTCGCTTGAGTGACATGGGGTCGAGTAGTAGTTCCTCACGTCGGGTGCCGCTTGCGGCCACGTCGATCGCCGGAAAAACTCTACGGTCTGCCAGTTCCCGGCTCAGCACGATTTCCGAGTTGCCGGTTCCCTTGAACTCCTCGAAGATGACCTCGTCCGCCTTCGAGCCGGTGTCCTTGAGCGCGGTGGCGATGATGGTGAGCGATCCCTTGCCGACTCGCGGGTCGACGGCACGTGCGCTGCCGAAGAATCGCTTGGGCCGCTCCAGCGCCTCGGCGCCGATTCCGCCCGACAGCGTGCGGCCGGATCCCTTGTCGATGTTGTTATAGGCCCGCGCCAGGCGCGTCAGCGAATCGAGGATGATGACCACGTCCTCGCCCAGCTCGACGCGGCGCCGTGCCCGCTCCAGCGTCATTTCGGCCACCAGCACGTGCCGCTCGGCGCCATGATCGAAACTCGACGCGATCACCTCGCCGGCATTGGCGAGCTCCATCTCGGTGACCTCTTCGGGCCGCTCGTCGGCCAGGAGGATGTACACCGTGGCCTCAGGCTGGTTGGCGATGATCCCGCGCGCGATCGCCGTCAACAGTGTGGTCTTCCCGGCCTTGGCCGGTGCCACCACCAGCGCCCGCTGTCCCTTGCCGAGCGGAAACATCAGGTCGACGATCGCGGCCGTGACGTCACCGCCTCGTGGCACGCCGCCGGGAGCAGTCAGTCGCAGCGCCTGGGTCGGGTGGGTCGCCGGCAACCGGTTGAAGTCCGGCCGGCCTTCGCACGCTGCTATGTCCCGGCCGAACATCGTGGTCACCACGTCGAGCGTCGGTCCGCGGCCACCGCGAGGCGGGTGCGCGGTGCCGGTGATCTCGTCGCCGGCGCGCAGCTTGAACCGTGCAATCACTCCCGGGGGAACGTGTACGTCGCCGCTGGTGGCGAGATAACTCGAACCGCGTTGGCGGAGAAAACCGCCGCTGCGGTCCGACAGCTCGAGCACGCCGTCCACTTCGACCCTTTGACCATTGTCGATCTGTGGCCGGGGCATCTGCAGCGTGGCCCCGATTGAGCCGCCTCCCGCTCCGTGGGCGTGCCCATTCCCGTTCTGCCCTGGCCGGCGCCCACGTCCGCGTCCCCCGCGCCGCCGATGCGGCCGTCCACCGCCCCCGCCACCGCCATTGCCGCCGCTGTGTCCGCCACCGGGTTGATTCACTGGGCCGCCCTGGCGATGGCCTGCTGCAGTAATGGCACCGCCGCGTCGAACGTACCGGCCTGGGCTATTTCCATCGGCGTGTAGCCGGCGCATTCGATCGAAGGATCGGCGCCCCGTTGCAGCAGGAGGTCGACGAGCGCAAGCCGCTTGGCAG
This sequence comes from Gemmatimonadales bacterium, assembly GCA_050732955.1. Classification (GTDB taxonomy): domain Bacteria; phylum Gemmatimonadota; class Gemmatimonadetes; order Gemmatimonadales; family GWC2-71-9; genus Palsa-1233. The sequence continues at coordinate 12,720 of JBOHRY010000123.1, forward strand.
CCAGCGCGGCGTGGAGTGGAGTGTTGGCCATGGCATTCCGGGCAATGCGCCGTGGGTCGGCGCCGTGAGAGAGCAGCAGATCGGCGGCACCGGCCGAACCGAAGAAGGCCGCGAGGTGAAGCGGAGTCCAGCCGTCCCTGGAGTAGGTATCGGCTCCGGCAGGATCGACGGCAATAATCTGCTCGAGACCAGCGACGTCATCGATGGCTGCAGCCTCGAAGATCGACCGCGGCCAGCGCTGCTCGCGGAGCCACGACACGGTCTCACCACTCCGGTGGTACAGTGCCGCCAGGAGGGGAGTCTCGCCGGTCGAAGCCTGGCGGGTCAGCAATGTGGGGTCGGCGGTGACGAGCGCACGAACTCGCTCCAAGTCGTTCCGCCGGCAGGCGTCGAGCAAATCTTCGAGCATTCAAACCGGTGATGAGGGAACCGCGTCGAGTCAGTCCAGGGTCGCCGGGCGCTGCCGGATGGCGCAGCCGGTACGAGTCTTGGGTCGCGGAGCGTCAAATCAGGCGAAGCGATCGACATTTCGCCAGTGCTGGCCCCAATTCGTCCGGTTCACGGTCCGGAGACGATCGGCAGCGAGAGATGGGTCGGATACCGGGGCGATCGCACGATCACGTGGGTTGCCTTCTGGAAATCCGCCGCGGTCGCCATGAAGATGTTCGGCACGTAGCGCTGCGGATTCCGGTCGATAATCGGAAACCAGGTGCTCTGGATCTGTAGCATGATCCGGTGACCCGGCCGGAACGAATACTCCTGCGTGTGCATATCGACGGTGAACTTTTCGACCTTGCCCGGTACCAGCGGACGCGGCTTCGAGAAGGAATCGATGTACCGTCCCCGGAGCACGTCATTGGCAACCATCAGCTCATAGCCACCCATGGCTGGTCCCAGCGAGTCGGGATAGACGTCGATCAGCTTGACGATCCAGTCGGCATCGCTGCCGCTGGTCGAAGCGAACAGCGTCGCGGCGATTTCGCCGCTGATCGTCACCGGCTTGTCGAGCGGCGCGGTCTCCCAGCTCAGCACATCCGGCCGATGTTCGACGAAGCGCTGGTCCTCCACCAGCCAGGTACGCCATTGCGAGCCTGGACCATACGTCGGTTGAATCGGACGGCGTCGATACGGTACCGGGTTCGCGGGGTCGGAGACGAACGAGTCGGCGCCCACCGACACCGGGGAGGTGAACGTCAGCGTGCCATGGGCGCCCGGGTAGATCGCTGTTGCAGTCACACCCTCGCGACGCGGAAAGGTCGCACTGCTGACCCAGGTATTGTCTCCGCCGCGGAAGAGGGTCGCCTCGGCCGGGTGGCATCCGGTGGCTGCATCCTTGAGGTAGCAGGCGAAGAACGGCCGCTGTACCTCGCTCCGGTACCAGTCCGCCGTGTTGGCGCCGAAATCGATCGCGCCGAGCGCTCGGCCGGTACCGCCCCAGCCGCCGTGGTTCCATGGACCGACCACGAGAAAGTTGATGTGGTTCGCGTCGTGCTTTTCCATGGCACGGTAGATCGTCACCGGGCCGTAGAAATCCTCCTGATCCCACCATCCCGCGACGTTGAGCGTCGGCACGGTCACTGGCCGGTCGAGGTGAGGAACCGCAGCCTGATTCTTCCAGAACTCGTCGTAATCCGGATGCGCGACGTAATCGTTCCACGTCGGGATCGCGCCCTTGAACACCTCCTGCTTGACCCGGGAGAGGCCGCCGAGTTCGAGGAACCAGGTGTACGTGTCGGCTCGATCGAACGGGAAGATGCTGGAGAAGTCCTTGGCGTGCTCCATCTCGTAGGCGTACTCGAATCCGTACGAGAGACGGAACGCCCCTTGATGATGGAAGTCATCTCCCATCCACATGTCGGCCGGCGATGCCTGCGGTGACGCAGCCTTGAATGCCGGATGCGGATCCATCAAGGCCTGCACGACGAGCCATCCATCGTACGACACGCCGAGCATGCCGATCCGGCCGTTGTTCCCCGGCACTCGCTTGATCAGCCACTCCATCGAGTCCCAGGTATCGCTTCCTTCGTCGATGGCCTTGGCATCGCGCCGGTCACGTGGCGGACGTTGCATCACGAATGTTCCTTCGCTGCCGTACTTGCCGCGGATGTCCTGAAACGCGAAGGCATAGCCGTCGCCCGCCAACTCGCGCAGCGACGATTGCGAGCCGTTCAGCTGGCCGCCAGCACCATCGATTCCGTAGGGTGTACGCTTGAAAATGATCGCAATCGGACCGGCGTAGCCAGTCGGCATCCAGATGCTGATGTGCAGGCGAATCCCATCGCGCATCGCGACCAGGGTGTCGACCAGCCTGGTGTAGGGGTAATGTGCCGGGGCAGCAGCTGGCGTTTGCGCGGCAGCGGCGCCGGCGATCAATGCGAGCGCCGGAACGGCAAGATGAAGACGCAACATCTGAATTCCTCCGCAATGGGAATCACCAACGAGCGATCGATACCGCCACTCAGCTTACCGGGAAGATTTCCTCGTGCGCCGGCTCGAGCTTTGCCGTGAAATGGCGCAGCGCCGGCGGCTGGTCCACGATGCGGACGCCGCGCAGCTGGTCCCGTCGCTCATGGACGTAGAGCACCACTTCGGCGAGATAATCAACGTGACTCTGCGTGTACACCCGGCGCGGAAAGGCGAGGCGTACCAGCTCCATCGCTGCGGGTTTCTCGCTGCCATCAGGCTGCTGGCCGAACATCATGGTGCCGATCTCGACCGAGCGCACTCCCCCCACCAGATAGAAAGCACACGAGAGTGCCCACGCGGGATATTCGGTCTGGGGTACCTGCGGCACCATCGCGCGGGCGTTGATGTAGAGAGCGTGCCCGCCAGGCGGACGAACCATCGGCACGCCGGCCTCCGCAAGCCGGTCTGCAAGATACGCCACTGAACGGATCCGGTAGCGGAGATAGTCCTCGTTGAGCGATTCCTCGAGTCCGATCGCGATCGCCTCGAGGTCGTAACCGGCGAGGCCGCCGTAGGTCACGAACCCTTCGGTGAGGATCAGGTTATCCCGGCAGCGGCGGGCGAGCGCGTCGTCGTTCATCCCGAGAAACCCGCCGATGTTCGCCATGCCATCCTTCTTGGCACTCATCGTGGCGCCATCCACTTCGGCGAACATCGCCTGGGCGATCTCGATCGGCGTCTGCTCCGCGAACCCCGGCTCGCGCTGCTTGATGAACCAGCTGTTCTCCGCGAAGCGGCAGGCGTCGAGAAAGATCGGCACCTGATGCCGCCGGCAGATCGCCGCTGCGCCCCGCAGGTTCTCCAGTGACACCGGCTGCCCGCCACCGGAATTGTTTGTCACGGTCATCATCACGAGAGGAACTCGCGCGCCATCCTTCGCGAGCAATTGTTCCAGGGCATCGAGGTCCATGTTGCCCTTGAATGGATGCTCCTCCGCCGGATTCCGACCCGCGGCAATCGGCAGGTCGACCGCGGCGGCGCCGAGGGCTTCGATGTTGGCGCGCGTCGTGTCGAAGTGCGTGTTGTTGGGTACCAGGTCGCCGGCGCTGACCATCGCGCTGAAGAGGATGCGTTCCGCTGCGCGCCCCTGATGGGTCGGGATCACGTGCTTGAACCGGGTGATCTTCTGGACCGCGGCCTCGAACCGGTAGAACGAGTCGGCTCCGGCGTACGATTCGTCGCCGCGCATCATGCCGGCCCATTGACGCGACGACATCGCGCCCGTCCCCGAATCGGTCAGCAGGTCGATCAGCACGTCCCGCGCCGGGACCAGGAAGAGGTTGTAGTGCGCCGCCTTGAGCGCTTCCGATCGCTCGGTGGTGGTGGTCTGCCGGATCGGCTCGACGCTCTTGATCCGGAACGGTTCGATGATGGTGCGCGGAATGAACATTCAGCCCCGGATGGCGCTCTTGTGACGCCAGAACAGGAAGATCGGCAGCCCGGCAAGAAGCAGTGCCGTGCCGATCGCCGCGTTGCGCGGATTGGAAGCAATCGAGCCGATCACGACGTACGCCGCCGCGGCAATAAAGAGCAATGTGGTCCACGGGTGCAGTGGAGTGCGGAATGGCACCGGACGGTCGCCGTCCTTCCGGCGCAGCACAAAGAGGCCGACGGCGTTGAGCCCGAAGAAGATCCAGTCGCCGAAGACCACGTAGTCGAGCAGGTCGCCATACTTCTTCGAGAGCAGCAGCAGGATCGCCCAGATCCCCTGGAGCGCGATCGCGGCCACGGGGGTACGCCACGTCGAATGGAGCCGCGAGAACGACGTGAAGAACAATCCGTCACGCGCCATCGCCTGATACACCCGCGGCGACACCAGGATCACCAGGTTGAGGAACCCGAAGGTCGATGCGACAATGCCGATCCCGATCAGCCGGCGTCCTGTGTCCCCCGCCACGATTCCCATCGTTTCGGCGGCCGGCGCGTTGCTCGCCGCGAGGCCCGCGACGCCGAGGGCGCGCAGGTACGCCACGTTGACCAGCAAATAGGCCGCCACCACAACCACCACGCCGATGACCAGCGCGCGCGGCAGGTCGCGCTCCGGATGGATCAGTTCCTCCGCAACGAAGTTCGTCTGCTGCCAGCCGCCGAACGCAAAAAGAACCGGTACCAGCGCCGCACCGAGCGCCAGCACCATCGATCCCGATACCAGCGTCATTCTAGAACCTGTCGTCGTGCCTGCCGGCGCGAGAAACGCGGCGACCACCAGTGCCGCGATCGCCGCCAGCTTGAGCAGCGTGAAGACATTCTGCGTCCAGGCTGCCGGTCGCACGCCGCGAATGTTGACCAGGGTCAGAATCACGATTGCGCTGCCGGCGACTGCCGGCTGTCGCGAAGCGGGCCAACCGAGCAGGGCGCCAAGATAGCTGGCGAATGTCATCGCGACCGCCGCGATCGCGCCCGTCGCCATCACCAGCAGCAGCGCCCAGCCGTACATGAAGCCCGCCAGCGGTCCGAACGCCTCCCGCAGATACGCATAGCC
>JBOHRY010000124.1:0-3192 GCA_050732955.1 Gemmatimonadales bacterium
GCCTGTGCCTGCACGGTGCCGATGGCATTCACGGTCTCGACGAACGGCTGCGCCGTCGCCGGTGCGACCGCGGCCGCCACCACCGGCTGGACTTTCTCGTCCGCGCCGGCGTCCGACTTCCTGAAGCAGCCACCCAGTACCACCATGGCGCCGAACGCCAGGCATCCCGCGGGTCGTCGCATCAAGGCACCGCCGAGTCGGGTGTGAGTGAAAGCAGCCGCAACGTCGCAGCCGCCACCAGTGCGTTGGCCACGTCGTCGATGTACCCGGTGCGGACCTCACGCGCCGACCGCTGCGCCTCGAGGACGCTGGCCAGGGGCGACGCGCCCTCGCGGTACGCCGCGAGCGCCATCGCAATGACGCGGTCGGCGCTCTGCAGCAACTGCCGGTCACGCGCGAGGCGGCTTGCTGCCGCCACAAGCGCTGCGCGGGTTCGTCCGAGCTGCAACGCGGATTCCTGGCGCGCGATCGCCAATTCGGCGTTCGCACGGGCGCGCGCGGCATCGGCTTCCGCGATCGGGCCGCGATTGCGATTGAAAATGGGAAGCGGTACGGCGACGCCGAAGGTTGGCAGTAGCCCTGGTTCAGCGCCGCTCGGCTCTCCGGTTTCAAAGCCGAAGGTGATGCCGGGACTTCCGAGGATGCTTCGGCGCTGCACCCGTGCCGTAAGCGTTGCGGCTTCCAGTTCGGCGCGGCTGCTCGCCACCTGCAACGGCGAAGCTGTTGGCGGAAGCGCGGCGGGGAGCGCACCGATCGTCTCGGGCACGACCAGTGAATCCACCGGCCGCACACTCGCACTATCTCCCGTCAGCCCCAGCAACGCCTGCAGCTCGAGGATGGTGGCTCGTTCGGTCACCGAATCAGCCGTAGCGATGTTGGCTTGCTGGCCGGCGGTCAATGTCGCGAGTTCCACGTCCATGTCGCTGGCATCACCGGCGTCGCGCCGGGCGACCACCATCCGCCGCAACGAATCTGCATCCCCGGCATTGCGCGTCGACAATCGGACGTGGGCCGCGGCGGCGAGGGCCCGTGTGTACAGCGTGTCGACGTCGAGGGTCAGCGAGGCGATCTCGAAGTGCAGCCGGTAGCGTGCCGCGAGTGCCGAGGCCTCGGCTGCCCGGACGCGGATACCCCGCAACCAGAGCTGGTCGATCGGCAGCTCGGCGCTGACGTGGTATTGTGGTTCGGACTTGCTGTAGCTCAATGACAGTGTCGGGTCGGGGATGGCGCCTGCCGTGGTGATGCGTGCGGCCGCCGCCGCGGAATCCGCCCGGGCAGCCGTCAGCCGGGGACTGTGCGCCAACGCGGCTGCCGTCGCCTGCGCGCGAGTGAGCGCCGCTGGCTGCTGTGATTCCGCGCGACGGGACAGGCCGAGGCACAGCGCGCACAAGGCGACGGAGCGAAATGGTCGGCGCATAACCTCGCGATGCGGTTGCGGTCGCAATTCATGGATCCGTATCCCACGGCTGACCCTAGTGACGCCCACCTGTCAGGACGATGACACGGCGCCGGCCACGCTCGCCCCCGGAAACCGTACGGAGAACGTCGTGCCGCGTCCCGGCTCGGTATCCACGCTGATCGTGGCGTGATGCGCCTCCGCGATCCAGTTCGCGATGGAGAGACCGAGACCCGCGCCGCTCGCCGCAGACTCCGGCCCTTGGCGATGGCGCGCTGGATCGCTGCGATAGAATCGCTCGAAGATGTGGGGCAGCTCCGCCGGGAGGATTCCCGGTCCCGTGTCCGCCACGGTGAGCACCGCACCGGTCGCAACCGGTCCCACGTCCACGTCGATCCGGCCGCCGGACGGCGTGAACTTGATCGCGTTATCGATGAGAATCACGACGAGTTGGCGCAGCAGCTCCGGGTCGCCGTCCACCGCGGCTTCCTCGAACCCGGTAAGCGTGAGCGTCAAGCCGCGGGTGGTCGCCATCGGTCCGGCCGCCTCGACCACATCAACGACGATATCGTCGAGGAAGCAGCGGCAAAGGTGGATCTGGCGCTCGCCCGAATCGGCCCTGGCGAGAATCAACAGGTCATCGACGATCCGCCCGAGCCGGCGACTTTCGGATTCGATGCCCTGTAGCGCATGCACATACGCATCGGCGTCCCGGGTACGCTGGAGCGCCACTTCGGCCTGCGTCCGGAGCACGGTGATGGGCGTTCGCAATTCGTGCGCGGCGTCGGCCATGAAGCGCCGCATGCGGCCGATATTGGCCTCGATCGGCGCGGTGGCCTTCCGGACCAGCAGCCATCCGCCCGCAGCCACCAGTACCAGCGCCGTCAGCGCTGCGACGCCGAATGCCGCAATCAACGACGCGTAGCGCTCCTCGAGCTCCACCAGGTCGCCTTCCGCGGCGGCAACCATCCGATGACCGCTGGCGAGCGTGAACCGCTCGGCGTAGAGATCGCGCATCCCCTCGTGTCGCACATGGTGGACGAGATCGGCTTCGCCGCGTACGCCGGCGGCCCGTGCCGTCTCGCGCACCCAGTCCGGAACGACCTGCGGCACGATCGGCGCCCCGGTCGTGTCGAGGAGGTACAGCGTACGCCCGGGAATGCGGAGCTCCTGCACGGCGTCCGCAACGGGGCCCCGAATGACCGCCTCACGTTCCCGCGTTTGTGCGGCGCGCTCCACCTCAGCCACCGCCTGACGGAGCGATGCTTCGCGCTGGTCGGTGATCTGGTGCCGGATGGTGAAGAAGAGGCCGAAGCCGAGGAGAAGGAGGATGCCGCAGAGGGTGGCGAGATACCAGAGCGTGAGCCGCAGGCGGAGCCGGCCGAGCGACGCGGACGGCATCGGTTGCGCTAGACTCCCAGGCGGTAGCCCGCACCGCGAAAGGTGTGAATCAGCTTGGTTGCGAAGCCGTCGTCGATCTTGCGCCGGAGTCGCCTGACCAGGACTTCAAGGACGTTGGTGAATGGGTCGTGGTTCTCGTCCCACACATACGTCGTGATCGCGGCGCGGTCGATCACCTGGCCGCGATGTTCAACGAAACACGCGAGGAGGGCAAACTCCTTGGCGGTGAGTTCGATGTCACGGTCGCCACGCGAGACACGCCGCCGTGAGAAGTCGACGCGCAGGTCGGCGATTTCGACAATCTCCGGCTCCAGGTCCCGTGGGCGCCGCCCGAGGGCACGCACCCGCGCCAGGAGTTCGCGGAAGGCGAACGGTTTCGTCAGGTAGTAATCGGC
>JBOHRY010000125.1:0-2157 GCA_050732955.1 Gemmatimonadales bacterium
CTGTTCGGTGCGCCGCTCTGCGCGTCGCCACTGACGATGACGATGCGGCTCGGCTCAACGACCGGCGGATGCACAGTAGGCGGAGTGTCGCTACACGCAGCGGCGACGATGACGCAGGCGACGACAACGAAGGAGGCAAGGCGACGCATAACGCAGAAGACCCGCGCGGGGTGCGGTGCGTCACGAGGACCGGATCAGTCAGTCGCCGATGATCTCGCTGAGGGGAAAGCCGGCGGGCGCATGACTGCCTCGCACTGCGAACGTTCCGACGCTACTCCCCTTAATCACCGCCGACGAAACAGCAACCGAATCCACCACCCATGTCGTTACGATGCTGCCATCCGGACGTTCCGGAGTTCGCGCACCTGAAAGCGCAGCGCTGCCCGTCCAGGTTTGTCACGCGGCAATTACCATGCACGCTATTCCAGCAGTTATCGTCCAAACGTTCGCCCATTGCATCAACTGCGTGCATCGTGACAGGTGCGATTCTAGGGAGAATTGGTCGGCGACGGGTATCTGACTCGAGCGCGCCGCTCAATCCCGATATCCAATGACATCGCCTCACCCGTGCCTCCGCTGAGCGAACATTGGTGACAGTGAATCGCCCCACTCGGGCACGCTCGTCCTCCCACCGAAAGCATACCCGGTATTATTCGTTTACTCGATTGCTGAACTGCGGCACGATCGCCACGAAGTCGCTGCAGGCGATTCCCAGGTGTGACCCGTAACTCCGCCGGCTCGCGGACGTGGTTCAGCTAGTCATGACCGATGGCGGTCAGATCGACCATCAACTCGACGGCTTGGCGCCCAAGTCTGGTCGGTCCGGATACAGCGCTAACTCCAAGCCCATCCGTCGGTTGGCCGATTTGATCCGGCCACTAGATGCCCATCTTGGTGCCGTTGCGCTTTGACAGACCGCCAAGTTCGCCGCAGCTTCGGCGTCACGGCGTGGATCGTGCGCTTGTTCGTTTCAAGTTGAAGATCCGTTAATCATGCCCCAATAGGCTCGCCCATCACGCTCGTCGAGGCTTTCCTATGGTCCCATTTCATCTCACGGTGCTCGGATCCCCCGAGTTGCACGCCCCGAACGGCGACCCGGTACGATTTCGGACCCGAAAGCATTTTGCTCTGTTGATCTATCTGGCGATCGAACCCCCGTTCGCACACCGCCGCGACAAGCTGGCGTCGCTGCTGTGGAGTCGGGTGGACCGGGTCGAAGCTCGTCACTCGCTGGCCACCGGACTCTCACTGCTGCGCGCCGCCATTGGTGCCGAGGCACTCGATACGACCCGCGACGCGGTTCGTCTGTTGCCGGGCTTCGTCGTCTCCGATATCGCGCTCCTTGACCGTGATGACCCTTCCACGCCCAACAGCATTCCCATTGGTCCGTTTCTCGAAGAGTTCGATATCGACGATGCGGCCGAGTTTCAGCAGTGGAAGGACGTGCAACGCGCCTACCTGCTGCCGTTGCTGCATCGCGTTCTCATCGGCCGGATCAATCATGCGCGGCGACATGGTGACTCGCGCAACATGGAAATCCTGGCGCACCAGCTGCACCGCGTCGATGATCTGAGCGAAGACGGCGCGCGAGCTCAGCTCGAAGCCCGAGCCATGGCCGGCGACCGGATCGGTGCATTGCGCGATTTCGACGCATGGCGGTCCCGGCTCGCCGGAGATCTGGGAGCGTTACCATCGCTCGCTCTCGCGCGCATCGCGGATCGCCTGCGACGCAACGCGCCGGAACATGCGCCCACTGCCCCGATCGCGTCCGTCGTCACTCAACACTGGCGGGAGCGAACCTTCGTCGGCCGGGGCGCCGAATTTTCGGCGTGTTACGATGCCTGGGAGCGGGTTCGCGCCGGCGAGGGCTGCCACTTGCTGGTTCGTGGCGATACCGGCATCGGGAAAACGACCCTGGTCGAACGTTTTGCGACCTCCGTCGCGCTCGAAGGAGCCAGCGTGGCGCGGGTGAAGTGTCACGAACTCGAGCGCGAACTGCCGTTCGGAATCATTGGCGGCCTGGTCGGTCAGCTGCTCGACTTGCCGGGCGCGAGCGCGACTCCACCCGAGCATTTGGCCGAACTCGGGCGGCTGGTAGCCAAGGTGCGTCAACGGTACCCGTCGTTGCCGGAACCGCCGCAGAGTACTGGTGAGACC
>JBOHRY010000126.1:0-7641 GCA_050732955.1 Gemmatimonadales bacterium
CCGGAGAGTTCTGCGAAGGCTACTCCTACTTCCGGTTCCGCAACCTGACCACCCGGCGCGTTGAAGCGGACGAACAGTGGTCCTTTGTGGGCGCCAAGGCCCGCAACGCCACGCAGCCCGGCCAAGGCGACGTCTGGACGTTCTGCGCGATTGACAGCGATTCCAAGCTGGTGTTTTCGTGGCTGGTGGGCGCACGGTCGCAGGAGAACTGCAACGAATTCATTGCCGATATCGCGCAGCGGGTGAAGCACCGCGTCCAGCTTTCAACCGATGGACACGGGATGTACCTGACCGCCGTGCGGCGCGGCTTCGCGTTCGGTCGCGTGGACTATGGCCGGATCGTGAAGGAATACGGCCTAGAGGGCGGCAAGGGGCCGGAGCGCCGCTACTCGCCGATGGTCTGCACTGGCGTCACCAAAGAGCGGATGATCGGTCGCCCGGACATGGATCAGGTCAGCACGTCGTTTGTCGAGCGCGTCAACCTGGATATGCGGATGAACAACCGCCGGTTCACCCGGTTAAGCAACGGGTTCAGCAAGTCAGCCAAGAACCACGGTGCATCGGTCGCGCTGGCGTTCTTCTGCCACAACTACGTGAAGGTCCACAAGACGCTGACGAAGGCCGCTGGCGTCAAGACGACCCCGGCGATGGCTGCCGGGCTCACGAATCGGGTCTGGACCGCGGCGGATATCGTGGAAATGATGGACCCGATGCGGCATATCGGGGACGTGCTACAGGCGGAGGCTTGAAACTGTTACATCAAATGGGGCCACTACCGCCGGATCTTGGCGCCCTTGCATCAACATGGTGTCGCCAATAACTTTGCGGGCTATTTTGGGAGCTCTCATGTACGCGATCTTCAAGGCCCTGGGCAAGCAATGGCGCGCCGAAACCGGCGCCACCATCCGACTGCCGTTGATGGCGGAAAAGTCACCGGGCGACAAGCTGGTATTCAACGACGTGCTGCTCGGCTCCTCGGGTGATACGGTGACCGCCGGCACGCCGATGATTTCCGGCGCCTCCGTGTCCGCCGAGGTTGTCGGTCATGGGCAGGAAGCCAAGATCTACGTGTTCAAGTTCAAGCGGCGGAAGGGTTATCGCCGCAAGACCGGGCATCGGCAGAAGTACACCGAAGTCCGCATCACCGACGTCGTGCTCGGGTGAGGTGAGTCATGGCACATAAGAAGGGCGTCGGCTCCAGCCGCAACGGCCGCAAGTCCAATCCTCAGTATCTCGGCGTCAAGCATTTTGGTGGCGAGCGGGTGACGGCGGGAAGCATTCTCGTCAAGCAGCGCGGCACGCGCTTTCATGTCGGCAAGAATGTCTTCAAGGCGAAAGACGATTCGCTGCACAGCTACATCGATGGCGTGGTGCGGTTCGAGCACAAGAATCGCGATCGCCTGCAAATCTCGGTGTACCCAGTCACCGCGTAGCCGAGCGGTAGTCCAGCAGCCGATGCCGGCGATCGCTTCTTGCGGTCGCCGGTTCTGTTTTTCGTCAGCTACTGACGCAGCATTGCCGGGGAGTCGCCGCAAAGGCCGTCAACTCCCAGCCGGCGCAGCCGGTCGGCCTCGGCGCGGTCATTGACCGTCCAGGCGACCAGCGCGATCCCATCGCGCCGGCACTTTACCACGAGCGCCTCATCCACGAGGGATGCCGCCTGCCAGAGCGTCGTGGCCCCGGCGTCGTGGACTTGCGCGACCGGATCGATGGCGTAGGACGAAGAGAGCACGCCGAGCGGCAGCCCCGCGTCGAGGTGCCGGAGGCGCGCGATGACCCGGTGATCGAACGCATGGACATGGCAGGACGAGCCGGGATGCGACTGGATCTCGGCGACGAGCGCGCTCCCGGCGTGCCGTGGCAGCCGCTTCACTTCCACGAACACTTCCAGGCCGTGCAGCACGTCGAGCGCTTCGGCCAGTGTGGGTACCTGGGATCCATCAGCCAGGCGGCTGCCGCGGACATCGCTGAGTGGCGTGTCGGCGATCGCCGCGCCGGAGGGAAGATGCGCGCCGTGATGGACCACGAAAGCGCCATCGAGCGTGGTGTGGACGTCGAGTTCAACGCCGTCGCAGCTCCCTTCGCGGTGCAATGCGACAGCGAGCCGGAAGCCCGCAAGCGAGTTTTCCGTCGCGTGCGCCGCCACACCCCGATGCCCTATGACGAAGAGTCGGCCGACTGTGGGAAAGCGTGGGGAAGACATGTTGATCCGCTGTGCATAGGGTGGGAAAACACCTCAGCTCGCCGCTGCTATCGACAACGATAGCAACGTGATACAATTGCTGTCCACAGGGAATGGGCGCGGTCGACCGAGGTGCATCCGCGCTGGTCCCAAGCGGGCGTTCCAGAGTGCGGCTCGGTCTCGATCCGATGGGCTTAACGAACCGCTTCCGGGAACGTCATGTCGAGAAGCGCTCCTCCGTGGGTGGCCACGCCGTGACAGATCCTGAACTGGTCGCAGCCTGGCAGAGCGGGGATGAGCTGGCGGCGAGCCAGTTGGTGCATCGGCATGCGACGGCGCTCGGTCGGTACCTCGCTGCGTCCGGCGCGGCGAGCGCTGAAGTCGAAGATCTGGTGCAGGACACGTTTTTCAAGGCGTTCCGGGGGCTGCATGGCTGGCGAGGCGAAGGGTCGTTTCGAGGTTGGCTCTGTCGTATTGCCGGCAATGTGCTCAAGGATCGGTTCCGACAAACGAAGGGCCGGATCTTTCTCGAGATCGAAGACGACGATGTCGCGGCGACCTCGGATCCCGCGGGTGAGTTTGCTGCCGACGAAGCGGGGCGCCAGCTTCAGGCCGGCCTGGGCCGCCTGCCGCGCCTGCAGCGCGAAGTGTTCCTGCTGCGCGTGCAGCAAGGACTCGACTACGTCGAAATCGCTGCCGCGCTGGGCACCACCCCCGGCGCAGCCCGTGTGCATTACCACCATGCCGTGCGCCGGTTGAAGGAGATGCTCGCGTGATCGAGTGTGAGGCCATGCGCGATCGAATGCCCGATGTGGCGCACGGGACCGCAACCTGGACGGAGGCGGAAGCCGCGCACCTGGCCGGATGCGCCGAGTGCCAGCTGGAGGCGCGGATCGTCGATGCCGGCATGCGTCTCGATGCCGGCGTCGTCGTGGCATCGGACCGCGTCGCCCGGGAGCTCACTGACCGGTTGCGCGTGAATGGCGTAGACGGTCGCGCCGTTCGGGCGCTGCCGTGGCGCGGCGCGGTCGTCGGATTGCTGGCCGCGGCGGCTGCGGCGGTGCTGGTGCTGGGCGTGTTCCGGCGCCAGGGGACGCCGCCGCGGGTCGTCGGCGATACGGCGGCGGCTGTGGCGATGCTCCCGGAACTGCAGGGACTCGACGAGGCGCAACTGCAGTCGGTGCTGCAGTCCTTCGGGCCGACCGCGGGGGACGCAACACCCGGCGTCGTGCCGCATCTCGAGGATCTCACCGACGCAGAACTCGAGGAGATACTCCGATCCGAGGGGGGGCAATGATCGGCAAGGTGTGGACGGCAGGTCTGGTGCTCGCCGTCGTTGCCGCGGGCTCTGCGGCGGCGCAGCGACCCGGCAACGCGCGGCAGGGCGGGCGACGGGCGGCGCTGTTGGAAGGCATCAATCAGGCCTTCCTCAATCAGGTGACGAGCGAGATGGCGCTCACGCCCGAGCAGCTGCCGAAATTTCGCCGAGTGGTGACCCAGTGGGCGCAAAGGCGAGCGGCACTGGAAGCAGAAGAAAGCGAACTGCGCCAAGCGCTCAAGCGTGAATTGACTCCCGGTGTCGCAGCCAATCCCGACAGCGTGAGCCGGTTTGTCGACGCGCTGAACGCCAATCGCGTCACGTACTCAGAGAGTTTTCGTGACGAGATGCGCGAACTGGCGCCAATCCTGACGCCGGTGCAGCGCGGACAATTCCAGTTGCGGCGCGATCAACTGCTGCAGCGGGTGCGCGATCTCCAGTTGCAGCGGCCCGGCGGCGCGCTTCGATCGCCCGCCAACCAGGAGCCTTGACGCGCGGACCACGGCGGGCCTTCGTTCGGCGCGGCCCGAGTGGCGGAACGGTATACGCGGCGGACTCAAAATCCGCTTCCGGCAACGGATTGTGGGTTCGAGTCCCACCTTGGGCATCTGTGCAACATCGTGCGCCTGACCAGGCCCCTGACCGCAACTGAGCCGGCGCTGGCAGGTTTATTTTCCCGCCCCGGACCCGGCCCGCTGGTTGTGCCGCGGCTGCCGGTCACCTTGCGGGGAGACCCATGCCTCTCGTTGTAACCCATCACGCCGCCGATCTCGCCGCCGTCAAGACGCCGCTGCTGATTCTTCCAGTCGCGAAGGGACCGCTTTCCCCAACCCTGGCGAAGCTGGACAAATCGGCTGGCGGTGCACTCACCCGGTGCTGGGCCTCGGGAGATTTTACCGGTGCGAAGGATGAAACCGCCCTGCTCTATCCAGCATCCGGTGGCGCCGAACGCATCCTGATGGTCGGGCTGGGTGATGCGGAGCAGGTCAGTGCCGCGACGCTCCGCCGGGCGGCTGCCGTCGGCGGCAAGCGGGCCCGCATTCTCGGCGCGCCGGCCGCCGTGCTGGCATACCTTCGCGAGGCTGCGCCGAGAGTAGCCGCCGCGCGCGCCGGTCAGTCGCTGGCCGAGGGCGTTCCGTTCGGTGCATGGCACTTTCCCGACCTCAAGCGACCACCGGAGTCGCCCAAGGCCGCGTTCGAACGCTGCGAACTCGTCACTGAATCGGCAGACCGGGACTTCGCCGCCGGCGTCGAACGCGGCAACGCAGTCGCCACGGGACAGGCTTTGACCCGAGGCCTGCAGGTACTTCCCGGCAACACGTGCACCCCGGCCTATGTGGCGGAACGCGCCGGCGAACTGGCGGCGCGCCACGGCTTCGCGGTCACCATCATGGACCGCGACGCGGTGACCAAGGCTGGCATGAAAGCGCTGCTCGCTGTCGCGCAGGGAAGCGCACTCGAGCCGCGTTTTGTCGTGCTCGAATATCGCGGAAGCGCGGCCGCGCCCGTCGTACTTATCGGAAAAGGCGTCACCTTCGATACCGGCGGCATTTCGATCAAGCCAGCGCAGAACATGGAGGAGATGAAGTTCGACATGTCCGGCGCGGCGGCGGTGCTTGGCACGTTTGAGGCGCTGGGACAGTTGAAGCCAAAGGTGCACGTCATCGGATTGATTCCACTGGCCGAGAACATGCCGTCAGGAACCGCGTACCGGCCCGGTGACGTCGTGGGATCGCACCTGGGGAAGACGATCGAGGTAGTGAACACCGACGCCGAAGGGCGGCTGATTCTCGCCGACGCGCTGTCATGGGCGCGCCAGTACGCGCCGTGTGCCGTCGTCGACTGCGCGACGCTGACGGGTGCAATCGTCATCGGGCTCGGCCATACCGCCAGCGGGATGATGGGCACCGATCAGCCGCTGCTCGATGCCGTCCTGGCGGCGGGAGAACTCGCCGACGAGCGCGTCTGGCAGTT
Source organism: Gemmatimonadales bacterium (assembly GCA_050732955.1). Classification (GTDB taxonomy): domain Bacteria; phylum Gemmatimonadota; class Gemmatimonadetes; order Gemmatimonadales; family GWC2-71-9; genus Palsa-1233. The sequence goes on from JBOHRY010000126.1 coordinate 5,475, forward strand.
GCCGTTGTGGGACGAGTACCGTGAATTGATCAAGTCCGACATTGCAGACATGAAGAACTCCGGTGGACGTGCGGCCGGGAGCATCACGGCCGGATGGTTCCTGCGCGAATTCGCGGAAGGTTATCCCTGGGTGCACGTGGACATTGCCGGCACGGCATACACGGATCGCGAGTCAGCGACCCAGGTGAAGGGACCGACCGGGGTGATGGTGCGGTTGTTCACCGAGCTGCTCCTCGCGCGGGCCTGAGCACAATGTCGCAGGCGCCGATCACGCTGGTGTTGATCGGCATGCTCGCCGGGGTTGCGGCGCGCGCGTCCTCTGCGCAGGTCCCGGTGATCCCGGCGCCAGCGGACACCGGCAAGGCCGATTCACTTCACCGACGTCCCGACACGCTTTCCACGACGGATCGCCTGCTCAAGGCGCAGAAGGAGCAGGCGGTCCAGCGCAACGTTCTTCCTCTCCCGGGAACGGGGACGCTGCAGCCGGTCGGCACGCGGATCATCCTGACTCGCGACTCCATCGAATGGGCTGCTGCCGAGGATCTCGGCGAATTGCTCGGTCGGGTGCCCGCGGTCTATCTCGAGCGCGGCGGGTGGATCGGTAGCCCGGTCCTGCCGAATTATCTGGGTCACGGTGCGGCATCCGTCGAGTACGTCCTCGACGGCCAGCCGCAGATCGCGGTCGGACCTGACTCGGTGGCGTTCGATCCATCCACGCTGCCGCTCGAGTTCCTCGACCGTGTCGAGATCGAGACGTCGGCTGGAATGATGCGCGTCCTGCTCTTCACGCGCCGCCACGACCGTCAGGCGCCGCGAACCAAGATTGGCGCGAGCCAGGGCGATCGTAGCCTGGCACGCTATTTCGGCGATTTTGAGCGTCGCTATTCGAGCGGCATCGGTGTGGGTGTGGCGGCCGACTACCTCAACATCAACTCCAGCTCCGCGGGCTCCGGTGGTGCCACCATTCCCAGCGCGTGGCTGCAACTGGGCTATATCCCGAGCGCCCGATTCGGGGTGCAGGGCCAGTACATCGTGCAATCGATTCAGCGGGACCTCTTGCTCGGCACCTCCACGCCGTTGCTCGGCAGCCCTACGATAGACACGCTGAGCCGTCAGGAGAACGCCAAGCGCACGGACGCACAACTGCGCGCGTCGTGGCGTGCGCACGACGACGGATCGGGTGCAAGCGTCGATCTGTTTGCCGCGCACACCGAGTGGACGAGCGATTCCGCTCCGGGCAATGAAGGCATTGGTGAATTCGGTGGAATCGCCACGCTTCGCCACTCGACCTGGACGGCGCAGCTCAACACCTGGCATTACACGCGTTGGACGTCGCTCGACAGCCGTCTCGACTTGGGCTGGGCACCGCTGAGCTGGGTGGCGGGCTCCGTTCAGCTCGTCGCGCAACGCCACGACGGAGACCGTCGCAGCCAGTGGGCGACCGGCCGACTCGGGCTCACGCTCCCGTGGGGATTTCACGTCGCCGGATCGATCAGCGATGGGCACCGGGTTCAGAGCCCGTCACTGGCGGACGAACGTGCCCAGCGGTTTACCGACGCCCAGGTGACGGCGGGCTTCGATTCGCGACGTCTCACGCTCGAGGTCGGCGTGGCGCGCGACGACGACTGGCAACCCCTGGCCTACCCCGAGTTCGTTGCCGTGCCGAGCTACCTCCCGCTTCCCCAGACCGATTGGTTCACCGTGCACGCCCGCCTCGCTCCGGTCGGCTGGTTCACCCTGGAGACCGCGTTCCAGAATCCGAGGACCGGTCTTCCGGATGGGGTACCGCCCAAGCATGCGTTGTCCACGGCGACCATCCGATCGCGGTTTCTGCGGAACTTCCCGCATGGCATCTTCGAGCTGAAGCTCCAGGCCATCGTCGAGAGCTGGAGCCCGGGAATCGGCGGGCGGGACAGCGTCGGCGCAGCGATCCAGCTCCCGGGGGCTTCCCAGTTCCGCACCATGGTCCAGATGAAGCTCGGGCCGTTTTTCGCCTACTGGGACCGGGTCAATCTCCAGTCGGTCAAGATCGGCTCGGTGCCGGGATACCCGATTCAGCCCCTCGGCAGCACCTTCGGCATCCGCTGGGAGTTCTCGAACTAGCTATCTTTCCCGGCTCTTCAGTAACCGGAGCCCAGCTTGGCGCTGAGCATGACCGGGTTCGGGG
>JBOHRY010000127.1:0-3555 GCA_050732955.1 Gemmatimonadales bacterium
ACGTACCGCTCGGCATCAGCCGCGCCGGCCAGGGATTCAACTGTCTGTATATGTTTGGCGCTCGCGACGGCAGCGCTACCACCCTTCACGCATTCATGCTTCCGGTGGCGAAGCAGGAGGATTGTGACCACGACCGGGCTCCCGATTACGGCGGTCACGGCTCACCTGCGAAACCCCTCGATGTAGTTCCGGGCGTGCCGGACATTCAGTACCACACCGGTGACTATCCGCCAGTAGCCAGGTGGGATTGGGACCCCGCCGCACACGAGGAATACATCGGGCTTGGGTGCCTCACCGCGTGGTGCGAAATCGGAAACAAGAACCTGCATCTTTCGAAAGTCTATTCAGATCCTGGCCACCCGACGAACCAGCGCAGGGTATTCGAGGTGAAAGGGTGGTATGACGAGGAATACTTGGCGGTCGACGACGGTACCAATAGTGGAACGATCGTCCCGAGCGGTGTCGTGGGTACGCTCGTTCCGGATCCTGATCTCGCGACATACAGCATCGCCAACGGTGATTTCGATGGGCAGAAGTGGCCCACCGTAGCAACGGCATACATCAGCGAGGGGCCCTCGAATTACGCGACCAAGCTCAACCTGCGACCCGCTCTCGTCACGTCAGGTCCGGCCAACGTCATCGCGCTCTGCAAGGGTGATGCAACCACGTGCGGCGTTCCGTCATCGGTCGACAACACGGCATGTTTCGCCAAGTCCAGCGATGTCTGGTTCGGGAAGCCCTGGTATGCACGCATTATATCAGCGAGAGGCGATACCGCCTACCGTTGCGTGATTCGCCGGCCGCACGACGGGGTGACCATTCCCGGCATGGCGCGCTGGCACTGGAAAAACGATGACCAGGTCGGCTGGATCAAGTGCGATGCCGGGTGTTGCGAGGTCACCGGACTTCACTGACACGTAGACACGCGACCCATCGATCTCGATGTATGCCGCGCATTCGGTCCCGGACGCGCTCGTCCGGTGCCGGACGCGGTGCGTTACCCGGCGCGTCCCCGCCATCCCCGCTGGGTCACAATGGGCCGCCGGCAGATTGGGCAGGGGCCGAGCTGAGGATCATCGCCTAGCCGCACTTCTACCGGGCCATGCACGATGGTCTGGTGCTCGATCGTGTCGCTGACCGTGACCGTGACCGTGACCGTGAGCTTCGTGTCGTCGAGGCGACCCGCGAACCGCGCCGGCATCGACGGCCCCACCATGACGGGATAGGCGTGCAATACATAGCTGCCCGCCACATCGAAGGCGCCGGTTTCGTCCACAGGCACTCGCCCGGATACGTCGCCAAAGGTGCAACCGATGTGCAGATGCATCGCCGTGTCACTCACGATCAATCCGGCGCTGTCTCCACCCCACATGCCGAGCTGTATCAGGTGGTCCGCCGGCACGAGGTTGCTCGATGAGCATGCAACGGTCGCAACGAACAACACACTTGCACCAAGGCGCAAGCAACGGCTGGTGTGTCTCGCGCGCATCTTCTCAGGTTCGTTGTCCATCGCCATTCGTCCCCGCCGATCTCAGAGAACTATCCTCGTCTCGGGTCCGCCTTCATCGCAAACGTCTGCGTGTAACTCTTGCCGTCGACGTTGAGCCGCGCGGTAAAGGTGCCAACGAGCTGGGGCGGCGGCCCACCAGCCCCGCCTCCGCGCCCGCCTCGCCCACCGCCTCCGCCAAAGCCACCGCGCCCGCCGCCGCCCATCGGACTCCAGATCACCCGATGCATTCCCGCTCCCGCCGAGAATGGTTCCGGCGCCGCCCGCCAGAGCGGCGACGTACTCGGAAGCCGACTGGCCCCGGCGCCGCCACGACCTCCGCCGGCGGGTGGCGCCGATTCGGTGGAGAACGTCCGGACCACGGCACCCGCCGCGTCGAGAATCTCCAGGGTCACCACGCCAGTCGCAGCGTCCTTCAGGTAGAAGTCGATCGCCGCACCTTCCGGCGGATTCACGGCCTGCGGTTCGTCCTTCTGTAGCGGTGTGCCGTTGTCGCCACCCTGGATCACATTGATCGCATCGGCCGGCTTGAACAGATACACATCGCTGTTCATCACTGCCTCATTGATCTGTCGCAGCGGGCTGATGTCGTCGATGACCCAGAATCCGCGCCCATGCGTCGCCACGATGAGATCATCCTGATAGACCTCGAGGTCCCGCACCGACGTCACAGGGAGGTTGGCCTGGAGCGGCTGCCAGCTGTCGCCATCGTCGAACGACAGGTAGGCGCCCCGCTCGGTTCCGGCAAAGAGCAGCCCGCGCCGAGCCGGATCTTCCTTGACAACGTGCACGTACACGCCGCCCGGAAGCCCGCGGGTGATCGGCTGCCAGCTCTTGCCCATGTCGCGGGTTCGATAGATGTACGGATCGAAGTCCTGCAGTTGATGCCGATCGACACTGGCATACGCGGTACCGGCGTCGAAGTGCGACGCCTCGATCGTGGTCACCCGGCTCCATGCCCCCACCGCCGGGGGTGTGACGTTCTGCCACGATTTTCCGTCGTCGGTTGTCACCTGGATGTAGCCGTCATCAGTTCCGATCCACACCGTCGGTTGCTGCAGTGGCGACGGCGCAATGGTGTAGATCACGCCGCGTTGGCCGTTGCGATGGCCATCGGTGTTGAAGTCCGCCGCTGCCGCCGCGTCGAGCGTTGTCGGCACGCCGGGATTGGGACGGGTGAGATCGGGCGAGACCTGCGTCCAGGTCGCGGCGCTGTCAGTGGACCGGAAGAGGCACTGATTGGCGTAGAACAGTGCGCGCGGATTGGCGCGCGAAAGTACCAGCGGCGCCGTCCAATCGGTGCGGGACGCATCCGATCCTTCGAGGCGTGGCGGCGTCGTTCCCGGCACGGTGGCGTTGAGGTCAAGGTCAAACCGGCTCCCTTGTCCCCCGTAAATGATCCCGGGATGCAGCGGATCGCCGGCAGTCATCCCGCTCTCGCCGCCGGCGCCAATCGGTTCCCAATCCCGCATCGAGATTTCGGCGAACTTGCCGCGCGAACAGACTGCCACGCTGCCGCTGTCCTGCTGTGCGCCGGTCACCCAGTACGGGAAGCGGTAATCCACCGAGACGTGATAGATCTGTGCGGTGGGTTGATTGAGCCACGAACTCCAGGTCACCACGGCAGGATCGTCGGCGCGCGCGTTCCGCGTGATGATGGCGCCCTGATCGCTGCCGACGATCATCGTCTCCGGGTCGTCGGGCGAGACCCAAGCCTGGTGATAGTCGTCACCTCCCGGCGATCCGCGTAGCACAACCCAGCTATGGCCGCCATCCTTGGTGCGGCTCACCGCGACATTCGGCACGTAGACTATGTCTGCGTTCTTTGGATCGACGACGATGTGCTCGAAATACCAGCCGCGTCCCGAGAGCGCCGGATCGGCGGAGATCCTGGTCCACGTTGCACCGGCGTCGTCGGAGCGGAAGAAGCCACCCTGGACCGGCGGCGCCGCGCCGCCCCGTCCGCCGCCGCGCCCGCCCCGTCCGCCACTCGTGTCCGCCGGTGCCGTCGGGGCCGATGACACCTCCGGCACCAGGCAGTCGACCAC
>JBOHRY010000128.1:0-2767 GCA_050732955.1 Gemmatimonadales bacterium
TCCGCGATCCTAGGATCCGGCACGCTCCTGCTGCCGGATGCGGAGGTACAGCTGTTGAGCGGTGATATCGGAGAAGGTGCGCAGCCGCAGTTAGCCGATGGGGTGGACGAGAACACGACGTATCTCGCCGGCGTGCCAAGGCAGAAGGTTTTCGCTGCGCCGCAGGCCGGCATGATGAACATCACAGTTCGCGCCCCGCAGACGGAAAGCGCCGGGGAGAGCCATCTCTACACGCTTCCGGAGCATGTCTCGTTCTCACCTGGCGCGTTGGTCGTCGTTCCGTTGTTCGAGCCAACGCCCGCGACTGCCGTTCGCCAGTACGTCGTCCCCGGAGCAGTGCCGTATTACGGTGGCTTCAACCAGCAACCCGACGAGCAGACAGTTCCGGTGGCCGTGAGTTACCATCTCGCCCGCAAGCTCGGAACGCCGTTCGGCGACCTGCCGTTGCCGGCCGGCTACGTCGGGGTATTCGAGCACGACCGAAGCGGACGAGTCCAGCTCGTCGGCCAGGGCAACATCGATCACACGGCGCCGGGCGTCGAAATGGTGGTCGACGCCGGTAGCGCGTTCGACATCACCGCGCGGCGAGTACAGACCGAGTTCGCCACCAGCCGCACCGGTGTCGTCAACGGCACGCCGACCCGTACTACCGCGACGGTTGGGTATCGCGTGAACCTGCAGAACGCCAAGGATTCCGCCGTGTCAGTGGAAGTGCGCGAGGATCGCGCCGGAGAATGGTCGGTCGTCGAGAGCTCTGTGCCCGCCGAGAAGCGGTCTGCCACGCGCACGGTATTCTTGATCACCATAGCTGCGAAGGGTAGCGCGGTACTCACCTATCGACTGCATCTGGTCTGGTGACGCGCATCACGATTCTTCATTGCTCCGACCTGCACTTCGGGCAGGACGTCGATCTCGACCAGATCGCCGGGCTGGAGGGACTTGCCGCCGACCTGGCGCCAAGCGCGGTGGCGATCGCCGGCGACATCACCCAGCGGGCGCGGCATGGCGAATTCCAGCGCGCGCTGGTCTTCGTGCAGGCGCTGCGGCGACTGGCGCCGACCCTGATCGTACCCGGCAATCACGACGTGCAATGGTGGGCAACGCCGTTCGACGTGATTGGTGCCGGACCCAAGTACGAGAAGTATCGCCGCTATTTCGGTGACGATCTCACGCCCGCGCTGGTGATCGACGGGGCGATTCTTTGCGGCGTGCTGACGAGTTACGGCGTGGTCGCCGGCTCGATGACGCCCAACCTCAACGACATGGCGGTGAAGGGTCATCTCCCGGCCCGGGAAACCGAGCGGGCGGCGATCCGCTTTGCCGAGGAGAGTCCGGAACTGCTGCGGGTGATGGTGATGCACCAGAATCTGTTGCGCGGACGGATCTCGGAGCGGATGGGGCTCGCGCGCTGGCGGGAAGCCTGGCGCAACGTGATGGCGACCGGTGTCGACCTGGTGCTCTGCGGCCACGATCACGAGGAACGGGCCGGCATCCTGCCCAACGGCGCAGTCGTCGCGACCTCGGGGACGCACACCGGGCGCACCCGCGGGCACCGAGCATCGGCCTGCAACCTGATCTTCGCTGACGCGACGTCGATTACCGTGCGTCACTACATCTGGGATAGCAGCGATCGCGTCTTCCACGCCGGGCCCGAGATCGTCTATCCGAGGCCACGGGTCGCAGAGCTGCAGGGCGCCGACGGATAGCGTGACCCAGCTGGTGTTCGACCTGCTGATCGCGATCCGCCATCCGGGCGTCGCGATCGGATCGACGCAGACCCATTCCTTGCCGCTGCCTTGTCCTGGTTGCTTGCGACGCATCGACTAGCCTTTTTCGGCGGGAGATTTGACAGGGATGTGCCATATCGCATATATTGCAGATATGACACAACGTGAAGATTTTGCTTCGATCCTTCGAGGCATCCGATCCATCGGTGACCTGACTCAAGAGCAGCTCGCCCACAGGCTCGGTGTGTCCTTCGCTACGGTCAACCGTTGGGAAGGCGGCCAGACCAAACCGCAAAGGGCAGCGTCCGTTGCAATCCGGAAGCTGGCATCGGAAGTCGGGGTGGACCCCAACGAGCCCGGAGACCCGGCCGAGTTCGCCTCTCAGGTCACTAGGCGCCGAACAGGCGCTCCGACAACCAAGCCCATGGAGCAGATGCTTTGGGACGCGGCCTGCTCAATCCGCGGCGAAAAGGACGCGGCAAAGTTCAAGGACTACCTCCTGCCGCTCCTCTTCCTTAAGCGGCTCTCAGACGTGTTCGACGACGAGCTCGACCGTCTGGCCGAGGAGTACGGCGACCGCGCGAATGCACTCGAGATTGCCGAACAGGATCATGAGTTGCTCAGGTTCTACCTGCCGGTCGAATCTCGCTGGGCGATCATCAGCGGGCGCGAGCAGCACGACTGGCCGAATGACCAGCACGGCCAGACCACCCGTCCCAAGGATATCGGCGAACATCTGACCCGGGCGGTGCGTGCCGTCGTCAAGTTCAACCCGACGCTTTCCGGCGTGATCGACGTCGTTGACTTTGCCGCCGAACGCAGCGGCGTGCGCGACATCAACCCGGCCAAGCTGCGGGAGGTGGTTGAGACGTTTTCCGATCCTCGCTACCGTCTCGGCCTTCGCGATGTGCAGCCCGATTTTCTCGGCCGCGCGTACGAGTACCTGCTGCGCAAATTCGCCGAAGGATCGGGCCAGAGTGCCGGCGAGTTCTTCACGCCCACCGAGGTGGGCTTCCTGATGGCGAACGTGATGCGCCCCA
>JBOHRY010000129.1:0-3155 GCA_050732955.1 Gemmatimonadales bacterium
GGTTGTCCTCGGTGAAATCAAGGCGTCACGCGCGCGACACGACACGTTGCGGGAAAATCGGCTGCTGCGCGGACTGATTCCCGTCATGTCACGCATCTGCACCGGTGGAGCACTCGGCCCGGCCTGCTACTTCGCCGGGCGACTCACCCTGGCCTTTTCGATCAACGTCCCGGCGGCGCAGCGACAGAGCGCGGATCTTTTCCGCACGGGATGCCTCGCCGAACCGAATCCCAGTGCCGCCGCGTGTAATGGGCTCGGCGATGCGTTCGCGTACGGCCTGGGACGCGCCTCGCATCCTGACTCGGCGATGTTCTACTTCCATCGGGGCTGCGTCGACGGCAACGCCACGGCCTGCGCCAGGGCCGCGAGCCGCTACGTGCAGGAACCCGAACTCGGACCCGCCGCCGCCGACTCGACCAACAAGCTCTGGCGCCAAGGCTGCACCGGCGGAAGTGTCATCGGCTGTGTCGGCCTGGCCGTCACCCTCTTCGCTCAGCTCGACACGCTCACCGCCGAGCGCGTCGGCAAGCGCCGCTACGAGCAGCTGCGTGACTCAGTGTTCGCACTCGACTCGCTCGGCTGCTGGTCGGGATCGCGCGTCGGGTGCAACCGCTATGCGTTCGACTTCACCCGGCCGCTGGGCCGCTTCAGCATGGATTCGGCGCGCTTCTATTACGAAGTCGCGTGCTCGGACAGCCTCCCATTCAGCAGGCTCGGACCCAGGCGCGGGTATCCCGTGATGCGTGGTCGGCAAGCTCAGGGACAGGCGTGCGACTACCTGGCCGACCTGCTGACGATGGATCCGTCCGAGCTTGCGCCGTACGTGCTCGCGTCGGGCCAGCGGGTGTCGCCGCCCGACCCCGCCCTCGCGCTGACTTACTACCGTCTCGGCTGCTCGGCGATGGAACCGACGGCGTGCGTCGACATGGCGCGCCACGATTCGAGCCTGAGCACGACCGAACGGCTCTTCCTCTTCGCCAACGCGTGCCTCAATGGCAGCGGCTATGGTTGCGACAACGCCGGTCTGCAGCTGTCGTCGCTCTTCGTGGATAGTGCCAGCGCCGCGAATTACCTGCGCCGGTCGTGCGATCTGGGGGACCCGAACGGCTGCAACAATCTCGGCGTGCTCAAGGAGCGCCTCGACAGCGAGCGCGTCGCGCTCAAGTATTACCGCCAGGCATGTGACGCCAACAATTCCTTCGGCTGCAACAACCTTGGCCTGCGCCTGGAGTTCGGATATCACAGCCCGGAGCTCGCGGTTGGCTACTATGCCCGCGCCTGCGAGCTCCGGACGCTCGATTCGTGCCGCCGCGCGATCGCGGGGTTCAACAAGCTCGGCCGGTTCGACGAGGAAGCCCGATATCGCACCATCGCCTGTCAACTCTTCGAGTCCGAATGCAAGAGGAAATCGTGACGCGTCACGCGACAATCCCGCAGCTCGGTGCGATGGTACGCTTCGCACTATGCGTCGGACTCGCCGCCGCCGGAAGCGTGCCGTGCCTCGCTGCGCAGGGCGAGGCGATCAAGGTCGGTCAGCGCGTCGAAGGACGCCTGCTCGCGACGGATCGGTTTCTCCAGCTGGAAAACGACTCAATCAGAGTACGGGCGGCCTATCGGTTCACGGCCGTCACCGGCCAGCTCTATCGTGTAGTGCTCACGTCGCCCGACTCCGATCTCGAAGTGGTGCTGGCGAAGCCGGTGGCCGGCACTGGCCTCACCGGAACATTGCGAACCGATCGCCACCCGCTCGGCGGGACGGTGTCGCGTATCGTCTTTCGCGCCACCGATCCGGGACCGTACCTCCTTGCTGCCGGCGCCGACAACGATGGCACCGGAGCGTACACGCTCGAGGTCGAAGCGCTCGCGACGATCCCGCCCGTGGTGCGACCAATCGAGGTCGGCCAGACAGCGACTGGTTCGCTCGGCGATCAGGACGCCACGTCAGAGGAAACCGGGACTCATTATACGATCTATGCGCTGCATGCGGATTCCGGGACGGTGTTGCGGGCGTTCCTCACCGTCAGCGGTTTTGACGGACGCCTCGCGTTCGGACAGGTCAAGCCGTCCGGCGAGTGGACCGAGTTGGTGCACGCCGACACGGGAGGCGTCAGCGAACCGGAGGACATTGCCGTCGCCGCGCCGAAAACCGGAACCTACCAGATCCGCGTCACCGCGGTCGGCGCCGTCGACGGCGGCGCGTACACCTTGCAGCTGCTTACCGCTCCCTCGCCGCGCGGTACGCCGGAGACGCATCCGATCCTGGCCGGCGTCGACATGACCGGCACCCTCGACGCACTCGACGCCGTCGACACCCTCGGCTTCCGGCGGGACAACTGGATATACAGCGCCCGCGCCGGTGAACGCGTGATCATCACCCTCAATTCAACGGCGTTCGACGCCTATCTCCGACTCGGACGGATGGTGGGCGGCGTCTTTCGGCAAATACCAGGGGCGTATGACGACGACGGCGGCGGAGGGCGGAACGCGAAACTGGAACTGACGCTGGCCGACAGCGGCGACTATGTGATCGACGTGAGTTCGGAAACGCGCCGAGCGCAGGAGGGCGCCTATGTGCTGCACGTCGAACGGCTGGCCCAGCGGCCGCCAGCGCCCGATGCTCCGAAGACGCAGGCAATCGCGGTCGGACAATCGATCACCAGCACGCTCGACGACACCGACGCTCGTCTCGCCGATGGTTCGCCGTACCAGCATTGGACCATCAGCAACGTTGCCAAGGGCGAGCGCCTCACCATTACCATGCGATCCAAGGCGTTCGACGCCATGCTCATGGTCGGCCAGATGGTGCAAGGGCGCTTCAAGGAGATCTGGCGCGACGACGATGGCGGCGGCGGCAGCGACGCGCGGGTCGTGATGATCGCGCCCACCGCGGGTCAGTACGTGATCCGCACCAACACTTTTGGCCCGATCCAACACGGAGCATACACGCTGATGGTCGAACGCGCCGCGCCTCCCAAGGCGAAGTAGCCAGTCGTCGCGAGGCCGAAGCTGGGGTGCCGTCCAACCGTCGGAACGGAGCTCGCGTCGCCCAACGCTTAACGCCTAGCGCCTATTCCGGCTTCAACGTCGACCCGATCTCATTGCCGATCCGCATCCCCCAGCGTTGGCCAAAGGCTGACGACTGCGCGATCAGAGTC
>JBOHRY010000130.1:0-4871 GCA_050732955.1 Gemmatimonadales bacterium
GCACCTCGCAGAGCCGAGTGCCCTGTTGCACTTCGATCGCGTGGGCGAGATGATCCCGCGAAAAACCCTGCTTGGGGAAATAGTCGTGCTTCTCGGTGCCCGGCCTGTCGTGCGCCAGATCCTGCCAGAGCGTCCCACCCGCGGCGACGTTGAGCAGCTGGAAGCCGCGGCAGAGTCCGAGCACCGGCTTCCGCTCCGCCATCGCCCAGCGCGCGATCGCCAGCTCGGTGGCGTCGCGATCGGCATCGAGACGGTCGAGCTTTTCACTCCGCCTGGCGTGATATGCCTCCGGGTCGATGTCCACTCCACCCGGAATCAGCACGCCGTCCAGGCGATCGTACACTGCGCGCAACGCGGTCTCGTTGTTCGCGATCAGCGGCACCATCACCGGTGCCGCGCCCGCCGCTACCAGTGCCCGGACGTAATGCTGGTTCATGATCCACGACGGCGGCAGGTCGTCGGGAATCCCGTCGATCACCTGCAGCGTCTGTGTGGTGACTCCGATCAACGGTCGATTCGCCGTTTTCGCGACCCGCGTCATCAAGTCACTCCCTCGGCCGTCTCGCGCACCAGCTGATCGACCACGTCCTTCAGGTCCCCGGTCCTGCGATACGTCGCCAGTTGCCGGTCAGCACTGGTGCCGTGCTCCAGCATCCGCAACGCGTATTCGACTTCCTTGCGACTGCCCAGTTCGTCCACGGTATCTCCGATGAACCATTCGAGCAGCTCCCGGATCAGGTCGCGCGCCGGCAGCTGCTTGCCATGCCCGAAATCAATCAGCTGCCCGTCGAGGCCGAAGCGCGTCGCGCGCCACTTGTTTTCCTCGATCAGGTTCGGCGAATACTGCCGGAAGGTCATATTGTCGCGGCGCAACTTCCACAACTTGGCGATGATCCCCTGAAAGATCGCCGCGATGCACACCGCCTCGTCCACGCGCGTACAGACGTCGCAGACCCGGAATTCCAGCGTGGGGAACTTATGGTGCGGCCGCACATCCCACCAGAGTTTGCTGGCATCCGGAATCGATCCGGTCGCCACCATCACATCCACGAACTCGTTGTAATCCGACCACGACGCCATCGTTCGCGGGATGCCGGTGCGGGGAAACGCCCGGAAGACCACGCTGCGATACGACTTGAGGCCGGTGTTTCGACCCATCCAGAACGGCGACGACGTCGAAAGCGTCAGCACATGCGGCAGGAAATAGCGGCACACATTCATCGCGTCGATCCGGAAATCAGGATCCTCGATCCCGATGTGCACGTGCGTCCCGAAGATCAGCAGTGATTGTGCCAGCTCCTGCAAGTCCTCCTTGACGCCGATGTACCGCTCCAGCGGCGTGATCTGCTGCTCCATCCAGGACGAGAAGGGATGCGTCCCCGCCGCAGCAATCACCAGGCCGTTCTTCTTCGCCAGGTCCATCACCAGCCTTCTCAAGCGAACCAGTTCGGCGCGCGCTTCCGCCGCGGTGTGGCAGACCCGGGTGCCGATCTCGACCATCGACTGATGCAGCTCCGGCTTGATCTCACCCAGCATCACCGAATCCTCCTGCAGGATCTCGGTGATGTAGCTGCGCAGCTCCCGCGTGGCGGGATCGATGATCTGGTATTCCTCTTCGATGCCGATGGTGAGGGATGGTGCCTTCATCGGGGCTCCACGACGAATGTGGGCAGCGTGGATCCGCCGCCTGCGGTGACGTTGACCAGCGACGACGTGGAGATCCGGCACAGCATTCCGTCCGACCAGGCGCCTTGCCAGCAGAACGGTGCCGTGTCCACGATCCGCCGGTCGAGCACCAGCCGCCCATCGGCGATCGCCGCAAACTCTTCGCTCGGCAGCGTGATCCGCCGCTGGACAATGTACGGCTCGTTGATCGCCCTGGTCACCGCAAGCTCCCAGGCGGCAGCATCGACTTCCCAGCCCAGCACGATGCCGGCGCCGCCATAATCGTCGTTGGGTTTCAGGACCAGTTCGTCGCGGTGCGCCGCGATCCACGGCACCAGGTCGATCGACTCGCCGTCCAGTGCAGTGTGACGTTCCTCGACCACGCGGGTCCACGGCACGTGCCGGGCGATGGCGGCCTGCTCCGCGGCGCTGAACCGGTCGCGGTTCCGTTCGTCGGAGAGTACCGCGAGCGACGCCTTCTTGTGCAGTGGCTTGCACGAGAAGGGATTCACCAGGCAGACGACGCCGTCCACCACCGCGCGCACCATCGGGTGCTCGAGCCCGCACTCCTCGATCAGTTCGTGAATCAGCACTCGCTTGTAGATCAGGTCAATTTCCATCCCGCTCGTGTCACGCAGCCTCCCGGATTCGTAGCTCAGCGCGTCGGGAGTGGTGATGACGCATTCGCAACCCATCGTCTGGAAGTAGTCGCGCGACAGGCGAAATTCCGACACCGTGGGTACGTCGTGCCAGTCCACGATGGCGATGGTGGGCGTGGTGCGGACCCCGCGGAAGCGGTGCCAGGTGTCGAGCAGCACGTTGAGCAGGTGATGCCGGGCCGGCAGCGGCCGTACCGACCACCGGCGGACGAACGGCCGCATCGCCGGCATCGCCAGGAAGAGTTCGGCCAGTGCGTCACAGTAGGCCGTGCCCGCGGGTGTCTCGCCGTTGTACTCGGTGATGCGCGGGACGCCATCGGCCGGGTCGATGAAGGCGTCGAGCCGGGAGAGGGGTGCCAGTGCATCCAGACGCGGTGCGGTCTCGAGCAGGACGATTTCCCAGTCGGCGAGGCGGAACTGCTTGCGGAATTCCGGATCGGCGTGCGCCACTTCTCCGGCGACGCGAAACGCGCCGAGGAGGCTGTCCGTGGCGAGACGCAGCTGATCGTATGCGGCCTGGCGGAGGAATCGCGGCCTGAGCACCGTGCACAGCGGTCGTTCTCCGAACGAGAGCCCGCGTTCCAGCTGGCGCTCGGTGAGCCACGCCGCCGCCTCGAGCGCCAGCGCCTCGTCGAGTGTGCTGTGCCAGTCCTCGACCGGATCAGGACTCAACGGCCTGCGATCCCGCGAAGAGATGTGCCGCATCCGGCGCAATCGTCCGGCGGCCAGACAACGCCAGTTCGATGGTGACGTCGGCCATGGTGCGCACGGCCCATTCGAAATACTTCGGCGTCAGTGAGTTGATGTCGAAGTCGGGCGCGGGATTCATGAAGTCGATGGCATACGGGACATCACCGCGGATCGCCCACTCGATCGAGTTCATGTCGTAGCCCAGGGCGCGGACCAGGGTCCGCGACTGCGAGATGATGCGGGCTCGCATCGCGGTCGAGAGGAAGGTGTCGCTTTCGTGGTACTTGCGTTCGCGGGGATCGTACCGGATCGGGAGCACGTGCTGGCGGCCGATGCAGATGCAGCGAACGAACTCGCTCCACTCGATGAACTCCTGCACCACCATCGTCAGGAGGCCGCTCTCGTCGTAATGATGGATCAGTTCGTCGAGCGAACGGCAGATGTATACGTCGCGCCATCCGCCGCCGTGCGCATCCTTGAGCACGCAGGGGAGGCCGACGTGGCGAATCAGGCCCTCCCAGTCCAGCGGATAGACCAGGTTGCGCAGCGACTCGTCATGCTTGATTCCGGGGACGTACGACTTGTTCGGCAAGGCCACCGTCTTTGGCGACTTGATCCCGTTGGCCTCGGCCAGCGATGCCCCGAAGAACTTGTCGTCGGCGGTCCACATGAACGGATTGTTGATCACGTGCACGCCGGCCAGCGCCGCGCGCTTGAGCCAGGTCCGGTAGAACGGCACCTCGTGCGAGATGCGATCGATCACCACGTCCCACCGGATCGGGTCGTCGAGGCCGGGCGCGCCCAGTTTGACGAATTCGGCGGTCACCCCCAGCTGCCGTCCGTTGACCTCCTCGATGAACGCCGGAGGCCACGACCACTCGCGGCCGACGAGGAGGCCGATGGACCTGCTCGGTGTCGGCATGGAATTCCCCGCTACTAGGGTTCAGCTAACCAATTCTGGATGGAAGCTACTTGGCGACGGGACGGCGCGCTGTCGCGCGCGCGGCCTTGCCTCGCCAACCCTTTGGCCATATGCTGTGTCGTCTATGCATAGCTAGGTAGGTATCAATGCGGCCACGGAACGACATCCTGCAGGGGACCCTCGGGCTCCTCGTCCTCCAGACCCTTTCGGCGCGCGGGCCGCTGCACGGCTACGCGCTCACGCAGCAGATCCAGAAGGGTTCAGCCGATCTCCTCCGGGTCGAGGAGGGATCGCTTTATCCGGCGCTGCATCGGATGGAACAGCAGCGCTGGATCCGGGGCCGGTGGGGGACCACCGAACGGAACCGGCCGGCGCGCATCTACAGCATCACCGAGACCGGGCGTCGCGAGCTCGTGGCCGAGCGGGAGAGTTGGGCCCGGTTGACCAGCGGCGTGGACCGGATCCTCCGGCTCGCCTGACGGCTGGGAGTCACCATGAGTGCACTGTCGCGATTGACCAACGTTTTCCGGGGCCGACGGCTCTCGCAGTCGCTCGATGCCGAAATCGACACTCATATCCGCGAGCGAGCCGACGACCTGGTCGCCGGCGGGATGTCGCGCTCCGACGCGGAAACCGAAGCACGCCGCCGCTTCGGCAATCGCGGAAGGATGAAGGAGTCGGCGCACGACGCCGACACGATGGCGTGGCTCGAATCGGTGCTCAACGACATTCGTTACGCGTTTCGCACGCTGTTGAGCGCTCCGGCGTTCTCGCTGGTTGCGATCCTCTCGCTGGCACTCGGCATCGGTGCCAACACCGCGGTCTTCTCGCTGGTCGACGCGGTGATGCTCAAGTCGCTGCCGGTGCAGCATCCGGAAGAGCTCGCGCTGGTCAACCAGGGCGGCCATGGTTCCGGGCCCGATTACGAGTTCACC
>JBOHRY010000131.1:0-7349 GCA_050732955.1 Gemmatimonadales bacterium
GTACACCGCGGTGCGCCAGCGCGACCGGAAAAGGTAGAGAATCGCCGAGATCAGCGTCCCGGCGTGGCCGATGCCGATCCAGAAGACGAACGTCGTGATGTACACCGACCACATGATCGGCGGCGCATAGCCGGCGAGCCCCAGCCCGTACTTGAGCAGCGCTCCCAGTGTCCCGAAAAGGACCAGCACCAGGAACGCCATGGTGCCCGCGAGGATGTAGTAACCCCGCGTCGGCTTCTCGGTGATGGTCCGCACCACATCGCGGGTGACCTCGGCGTGGGTCTGCGTCGGCATGCTGGGGTCGTGAACGATCACGGCCATCTCAGTGCTCCTCCGCGCCGTGGAACGCCGCGGGCTCGACGCTGAGCACCTTGGCGAGGTAGGTCACCGACGAGCGGACGTTGGTGCCCTCGAGCATGGTGTACCCGCGGCGATCCTGCTTCCACTTCACCACTTCGGCCGCGGGATCCTTCACGTTGCCGAACTTGATCGCCTTGGAGGGACAGGCCTGGGCGCACGCGGTCACGATCTCGCCGTCGCGCACGTGACGATCTTCGAGGCGAGCGGTGTGCTGCGCACCGCGAATGCGCTGGATGCAGAAGGTGCACTTCTCCATCACGCCGCGGGCCCGCGTCGTGACGTCGGGATTGAGCTGCAGGTTCAGCGGCTCGGGCCACGCCGATTCGTTGAACTTGAGCCAGTTGAAGTACCGCACCTTGAACGGACAGTTGTTGCTGCAATAGCGGGTGCCGACACAGCGGTTGTAGACCTGGCCGTTGAGGCCATCCGGCGTGTGATACGCGGCATAGACCGGACAGACCGGCTCGCACGGTGCGTTATCGCAGTGCTGGCACATCACCGGCGCGAAGCGAGCCTGCAGCGGCAGGCCGTCGGTGCCGCCTTCCCAGTAGCGCTCGATCCGCATCCAGCTCATCTCGCGACGACGGAGTACCTGCTCCTCGCCAACGGTCGGGATGTTGTTTTCGGCATAGCACGCCGTGACACAGGCCGAACACCCGGTGCAGCGGGAGAGATCGACCGACATTCCCCACTTGGGAAGGTCGCCCAGGTAGTTGCCGACCGTGATCTGTTCGATCTGACGTTCGTGCCACCCTTCGAGCGCTTTCTCTTCGAGCGGCGTGTTCTCTTCGGCGGTCGGGCGGCCAGCCGCCTTGTACGATTCCTCGGGCGTCATCCCCTTGGCGGCGTAGGCCACCGGCATCGTCTGGATGATGCCGCGACCGAGCTGCCGCGGCATGCCGTCCACGCGAGCCACCTTGCGATAGTCGCCGGTGGTCTTGATCGAGACGCGTGTGGCGACGTACGGCAGGAACCCCTGTCCATCGGCCGCGCCAAGCAGATCTAGGGCGTTGACGCCCCGCCCCTTGGCGTAACGGCCGTATTCCGTGTGTCCGAGTCCCAGCGGCATTGCCACCGTATCGGGCCGCACGCCGGGATACACATAGACCTGGACCTGCACGGATCCGTGCGGCGACGTCACCTCGGCGATTTCACCTTCGCGCAAGTCGAGCTTGGCTGCCGTGTCCGGATGGATTTCAATCCACGATTGCCAGGTGATCTTGGTCACCGGGTCGGGGTTCTCGAGCAGCCACGGCTTGTTGGCACCTCGACCGTCGTGATACTGCATCGACGGATACGGCATCAGCACGTAGTCGCCGGTGCCATCGAAAGTGGGCTTGGTGTAGCTCAGCATTCCCGCGGCAGCGGCCTTCACGTCATTGGCTGCAGCTGACTTCACGTCCTTGCCGGCGTTCGGCGTGGTAAAGTCGCCGCCGCGGCCGAGCGCTTCCCGCCAGGCATCATCGAAGTCTGCCGACTTGAGCGACTTCTGCCATTGGGTCTTGAGATAGGCCTCGTAATTCGGCGCGTTGAAGCCGGCCACCGGTCCGCCCACCGCCTTGGCGATGCGGAGCAGTACGTCGCCAGTGTGCATTCCGCCGCGCACCGGTTCGACGACCGGTTGCATCAGGCCGGAGATGCCGCTGCGTGGCATCAGGTCGTCCCAACGCTCGAGTCCGTGCAGGTTGGGCAGGATCAGGTCGCAAGCTTGTGCCGTCTCGTCGATGATCGCGGCGGTCGAAACCTTGAATGGCACCTTGGCGAATGCCTCGGCGAACTTGCCACTCTTGGGCAGCGTGTAGAGCGGGTTGGCGTCGTGCACCAGCGCCACCTGGAACTCGCCGCGGCCCATGCGATCGAAGAGCGGCTGGATCCCGCCGTAACCTTCGCTCGCCGCGGGCTCGGCGCCAAACCGGACCGTCTTGCCGAGATTGCCGGCCACCTCGTTGAGCGTGTTGACGGCTTGGCAGAGATCGATGGCACCGCGATGCTGGGCGCCGACGCCGCCGGCGACTGCGAGCGACGGTGTCGCCGCGGCGAACGCGATCGCGAGTGCAGTGATCTGGTCGGCGGTGAGACCGGCGTCCTGGGCGACGCGCGATGGAGCGTAGTTGCCCAGCGAGGCGGCCATCGTGTGGCCGCTCTTCGCGGCGATCACCTGTGCCATCGCCAGCGCCACGAGGGCCTCGGCGCCCGCGGGGACGTTCACCCATTCATCGGAGTTGGCCGCAGTGAGCGAGAGGCGCGGACCCACGAACACGGCGTGCGCCATGCCGCCGTCGTGGAAACCGTGCGAGTCCGCGAATCCGCGCTGGTGCTCGACCGTCGATCCCCAGGTTTCCAGGTAGTCCGCGCCGAACGACACGATGTACTTCGCCGCGGCGAAGTCGTACACCGGAAGATCGGTCCGTCCCCAGCTCTTGCGATTGGCGAGCCGTTCGGCTTCGCGCGAGAACGGCTCGAAGTTGGTGATGAACCCGCCAAGCGCGGACGTCCACTGGGTCAGCAGCGAGGAAAATGTCGAGGCACCGTAGCCGTTGATCACTGCGAGTTCGCCGTGCGCCGCACCAACCTTCGCCGCGACGCGGCTGATCGCATCGTCCCACTTGATCGGATCCCAGGTGCCCGCGGCGTTCTTCGCCATCGGTCCGGCAAGGCGGTCGGGATTGTACAGCGCCTGCAAGCCGGCCTGTCCGCGACTGCAGAGCGTGCCGGCGTTGATTGGGTGATCGGGGTTGCCCTCGAGCTTGATCGGGCGCCCCTCGCGGGTCTTGACCATCAATCCGCACCCGCTGCTGCACTCGGCGCAGGTGCTGGCGTACCAGGTGGGGATGCCCGGAACCTGATCTTCCGACTGCACCAGATACGGAACCAGTTTGGCGACCCGGTCCGTGGAACAGCCGCTCAGGACCGCCGCGCCGCCGCCGACCGTGCCGAGCACCTTGAGGAACTGGCGCCGGCCAACACCTTCTCCGGTCTCCCCCGCCATGGCGGCTCCGTCTTCGGGTCGAGTGGTCATGTCAGTAATGGCAGGTGCTGCAATCGCGTGTCACCTTGCGCTCGATGTGGCAATTGATGCAGAACCCCATGTTGTTCACGTTGTTCACCTTGTAGACCTGCGGCATGCGCGCGATGTTGCCGTGGCAGGTAGCGCACGCCTGCGAGCCCAGTGCCTTGATGTGCAGCGAATGCGGGAAGTGCACGTGACGGGCGAGTTCGTGAATACGGATCCACTCGACCGGCTTCTTGGCGTTCCACGCGGCGACCAGCTTCTTGATCTCTTTCTTGTTCTCCGGCGTGCGACCGGTCACGTAGAGCGCGTGACACCCCATGCACGTCTGCATGCTCGGGATGCCGGGCTCGTTCGAGACGCCGACGGAGTAGTGGCAGTACTGGCACTGCATCTTGAGTTCGCCGGCGTGGATGTCGTGCCGGAAGAAGATTGGCTGGCGGGGTCCCTTGAGCGAGGACGAATCGAAGTGAACGACGACGGGCTTGGAGGTCGAGGGTTGCTGGGCTCCGCTCTGGCGGGAGAGTCCGACCGTGCCTGCAACAGCGACGGCGAGCACACCGAGTCCAGCCAGGAGCCCCTTACCCATATCCCGTGACCGCCCAAGGAGTTGGAAGAGCCGCAAAAGTAGCGAAGACCGGGGGTGGGTTCAACTAGCCGGTGCCACAACGTCGGGAGTCCGTGGCTTGGACCCGGAGGGTGGCTTCACTGCCGAAGGTTACTGGACGGTGGCGGGGTGGCGCGCCGCAGGTAATTGCCGATCTCCAGGCCGATGGCGCGCAGCAACGCTGCTTCGCGCCCATCGGGTGCCGCGCGGAAGACGATTTCGCGAAAGCTCCGCATGATCAGATCCGGCTGGCGCGTCTTGAAGAACTCGATGTCGGCAAGCGAGGCTTCCCAGCTGGCGAAGATCGCTTCCAGCTGCTGGTGCGTGGCGGGCTCCGCCACGTGGCGCGGCAATTTGAATGGCTGCTCATCGCCGCCCCGGGCGACCCACACTTCGTACAGGTACACCGCGACGGCCTGCGCGAGATTGAGCGAATTGTACGCCGGATTGGCGCTGATCGTCACCAGCGCATCACAGCGATCGAGTTCCACGTTGCTGAGTCCCTTGTCTTCCCGGCCGGCAAGGATGCCGACCGTTCCCGAGCTGCCGCGTGCAACGAGCTCGAGCGCCGCGGGTCGCGGGCGCATCACGGTACGCTTGGCAGTGCGCTCACGGCCGGTTAGCGCGTGGACGCAGGTGAGATCGTCGAGCGCCGTATCGAGCGTCGCGTGCACCGTCATGCGATCGAGGAGGTCGCCGGTGTTGTGCGCCACGCCTTCGATGCGATAGTGATCCACGTCGCATTCGGGGGCCACGAGTCGCACGGTTTCAATGCCGAAGTTCTTCGCGAGCCGGATGCACGAGGCCAGGTTGACCAGATCCTGCACCGCCACCAGGACAAGGACGGGTGGTGGTGCGAGATCGGCGGCACTCACCCGCGCAACTCGACGCCGGCCGCTGCTTCCGCCGAATGAATCGGTTCGAGATAATCCGCCGACTCACCCAGGGTGCTTCGCGCGATGCGGCAGCGTTCGCGCGCCGCGCTGATTACCGGGTCCGGCACGCCAAGCTCTCGGGCCAGCTCGTGGGCGATACCGATGTCCTTTTCCATGAGCGCCAACCGGAAAAGCCTCGGCCAACTGCCATTGAGCACCCGTTCCGGAATCAGCGATTGGGAGACGAACGAGCGTCCACTCGACGCGTTGAGCACGTCGAGCATATCCCGTGGCGCCAGTCCGGCCTTCGCCAGCGTTACCAGTCCCTCCGCCAGCGCCAGTATGTTGACAGCGAGCAGCGCGTTGTTGACGGCCTTCATGGCGTGCCCCGATCCGACCGGACCCATGGCGACCACCTTGGCTGCGAACGGCGTCACCACCTCCCGTGCGCGCTCGATGTCGGCCGGTGCACCACCACACATCACCGTAAGGGTGCCGTCGGTTGCCATCGGAACACCTCCGCTCACCGGCGCGTCGACGAATGCCACACCGTGAGCGGCAAGCCGCGCGGCAATGCGTCGGGATGTCGCCGGATCCCCGGACGTGCAGTCGACGAGGATCGTGCCATTTCGCAAGCCGGCCAGCAGGCCGTCGGGTCCATCGAGCAGCGACGCGACCTCTGCCGATGTCGGCAGGCAGGTGATCACCGCATCGGCGGAGGCCGCGAGCTCGCGCGGCGAACCCGCGGCGCGCGTCCCCGGATGCGCCGTCACAAATTCGCGGGCGCGTTCCCTTGTCCGGTTCCAGACGGTCAGCGCATGCACCGTTGCGCATCGGGCGGCCATCGGTGTGCCGATCGCGCCGAGGCCTGCGAAGGAGAGGTTCATGGGGTAAGCATTAGGCGTTAGGCCTTGGGCGTTAGGAATTGGGGCTCCGCCGCTGGGAGTGATCCCCGGCTACGTTCCTAAAGACTAATGCTTAACGCCTAACGCCTAACGCCCAGCGACTCCCTAGTGTCCACTCGCATCATGCACGTCGATCTCGATGCATTCTTCGTCGAGGTCTGCCGGATGCATCAACCCGAGCTGCGCGACGTCGATCTGTTGATCGTCGGCGGGCGGCGCGAGTCGCGCGGCGTGGTGCAGTCGGCGAGCTACGGCGCGCGGCGGTTCGGCGTGAGGAGCGGCATGCCGATCGGCCAGGCGGCGCGCCTCTGCCCCGACGCCACGTTCGTGAAGGGTGAATTTGCGCATTACCGGACGGCATCCCGTGCCGTCGCGGAGGTGATTCGACGACACGCACCGATCGCCGTGATGACAGGACTCGACGAAGGGTACCTGGATTTCAGTGGCACGGACTTGCTCTATCCGGTCTCGCTTCTTGATCAGGCGCAGCAGATCCGGGCAGAGATCCAGCAGGCCAGCGGGCTCAGCTGTTCGATCGGCATCGGGCCCAACCGGATGATTGCCAAGATCGCCAGCGATTACGCCAAGCCGCGCGCGATCTGCGAGGTGCGTCCGGGGTGGGAGCGCGGCTTCGTGGCGGGACTAGCCCTCGCGGCACTTCCCGGGATCGGACCGAAGACCGCGAAGCGTCTCGCCGAGCGTGGCCTCACCGACGTGGCCCAGATCCAGGAGATGCCTGCCGCAGAGCTGGAACGCCTGGTCGGGCGCGACGACGCCCAATGGCTGATCCGCCGCGCGGATGGGCGAGGCGGGAGCCGTCTCCACAGCCATGAGCTTCCCAAGTCGGTCAGTCGCGAGACCACGTTCAATCGCGATGTGTCGTCGGCGGCCGAGCTCGATCGCGTACTGCTGCTGCTCACGGCGCGCGTCGCGGGCCAGTTGAGGGACGAAGGACTGACGGCTGGTGCGGTGGTGCTCAAGCTGCGGCACGGCGACTTTGTCACCGTCACCCGCCGGCGCACCTTGGCCGCCCCGACCGCGCTCGACGCCGAGTTGCTGGCCCCGGCTCGCGAGCTGCTGGGCCCGGCGTTCGCCGCTGCCCGCGCGCGGCATCAGGGCGTGCGCTTGCTTGGCATCGCTGCGAGCGGGATCGCGCCGAGCGATGCGCCAGATCTTTTTGAACCCGCAGCACGGGTTCGGCAGCGGCAGCTCACCACCGCGGTGGACCGGGTGCGGCAGCGGTTCGGATTCGACGCGGTTCACAGCGGCGGAGTGAGGCCGAAGACGAAACCGACTCGTTAGCCCGTCGTCATCGCGCCCACGGTCATGAACGGTCAGTTGGTGATCGTCACCTTGGATGGTCCGCTGACGTCGACGTTGTCACCGCTGTCGCACGACATCGACCAGGTGACCGTGTAAGTGCCGGCGGCCAGATCACCCAGATTGAAGGTCGCACCGTTCTCGTCGTTTTTCGCCGGAACGAACGTCGTACTTCCGGTCGGGAACTGCAGCGTCATCAGGAGCTGGCTTTCATTGGGACTGGAGAAGCTGCCGGTCACCTTGAGTTGCCGTCCGGTCTGCGTCACTCCGGT
>JBOHRY010000132.1:0-4250 GCA_050732955.1 Gemmatimonadales bacterium
TATCGCGTGCTGGTGGCGACCGATATTGCTGCGCGCGGCATCGATATCGCCGAACTCGGCCACGTGGTCAACTTCGACGTCCCGATGACGCCGGAAGACTACATCCATCGCGTGGGACGGACCGCGCGGGCCGAAGCCATCGGAGATGCGTTCACGTTCATCGCTCCGGAAGAGGAGCCGATGCTGCGCGAGATCGAGAAGGTGGTTGGCAAGCGCCTGCCGCGGGTGACGGTGCCCGACTTCGATTACAACGCGAAGGTGGAAGGCAAGCTCGAGATTCCGCTGGCGGAGCGACTTGCGGCCATGCGGTCGCAGCGCGCGCAACAGCGCGCCAACGCGAAGGGCAAGGGCCTCACCCATGGGAAACCCACCCGCAACGATTCGCGCCGGCCGCGGCGCTGAGTTCGCCGCAGCACTGATTCTCGGCGCAGGCATCTGGCTGGGGTTCGCCACATCCGGCCTGCCCGGCGATCGAGCCACGGCGCCCGATTCGGCGTTCTCCGCCCAACGAGCGCTCAGCGACCTCAAGTTCATCGCAGCGGAACCGCACCCCGTCGGCACCGTCGCGCACGACCGGATTCGTGACTATCTCGCCGACCGGCTGCGCGCCCTGGGCCTCGACGACGTGCACATCCAGTCCGCCACCGGATTCAACACTCTCGCCGGGCCGATCGCGGCGACCGTCGCGAATGTGGTCGGGCGCAGGCACGGCTCGCGCGCCGGCTCCGCGATCCTGCTCATGGCTCACTACGATGCGGTGCCGCGTTCGTTCGGTGCCGGTGACAACGGTGCCGGTGTCGTCGCCATTCTCGAGACGATGCGGGCACTCCGCGCCACACCGATCGACCGCGACGTCATCGTGCTCTTCTCGGACGCCGAAGAGGAAGGACTTCTCGGCGCCGAGGCGTTCGTCGATCAGCACCCGTGGGCGAAGGATGTGGGTGTGGTCCTCAACTTCGATGGACGCGGCGACCGGGGGCCGGTCTTCATGTTCCAGACCAGCCCCGGCAACGCTCCGCTCATCGGGGCGATCGCCGCGGGAGTTCCCGATGCGCGTACCAACTCGCTCACCGGCGAGGTGTATCGCCACCTGCCGAGCGACACCGACTTGAGCATCTGGTTGAACTCCGCGTTTCCCGTCGGCGCGCTCAACTTCGCGGACATCGGCGGGTACACCCACTACCACACGCCGAGCGACAACCTTGCGTCGCTCGACCTGCGCGTCGTCCAGCAGATGGGTGACTACGCGCTCGGCATCGTGAAACAGCTTGGTCGCGGCGTAGTCGGACCCGTGCGCACCAGCGATGACATCTATTTCAATGCACTGCTCGTAGGTGTGATACGGTATCCGGCGAGCGGGGCGCTGGCGCTCGCCATTCTCTGCCTGGTGGTCACGATCGGCGTCATTGCAGTCAGCGCACGCCGGGCTCCCATCACGGCGGCAAGCGCCGGCGCCGGCGCACTGCTGTTGGGATTGACGCTGATCGTGCCTGCGGTCGCGGCATGGGTGGGGTGGCGCGTCGTGTCGTGGGCACATCCGGCATACGGCGACATCCTCCAGGGAGAGCCGTACAACGCCGGCTGGTACCTCCTCGCTTTCGTGTCGCTCACGGCGGCCTTCGTGTGGACGATGCAGCGCCGATTCGTCGCGCGATACGGAGTGCACGCGCTCGCCGCGGCACCGCTCCTCCTCTGGTCGATCCTGGGTGTGGTCATCGCCAAGGCGATTCCGGGTGGCAGTTATCTCTTTGCGTGGCCCTTGATCGGGGCGGCGCTGGGGCTCCTGGTTGCCCCGATATTGCTGGCGTTGCCGCTCCTGCTGCTCTGGCCGCCGCTGATCGTTGCGCTCGAGAGCGGACTCACGGCGCAGTTGATGCCGTTCTTCGTGCTGCTGACCGCGCTCGTGCTGTCGGTGCTGATCGCACCGATGGCGCGAATTGGCGCGCTGGGAAAGTGGTTGGTGCGCGGCTCCCTGGTGACCGGCATGATGGCGCTGCTGATCGCCGAGTTCACTTCCGGCTTCGGCGCGGCGCGAAAACACCCTGATTCCTTGATACGATTGATCGACGCCGACGCCGGAAAGGCCTGGTGGGTGAGTGGCGACCGCGCACCGGACACGTGGACGTCGCGCGCACTGGGGCAGCATCCGGACCGTCGCGTCTTCGACGCCGCCCGGATCAGCAACCCGGGCACGAAACTACTGGCGTCAGCCGCCGAGACCGCTGGCCCCGATTCGGCGCCGGTGCGGATCCTGGCGGCGGCGACCACGGCGATGGGGATGCGTATCCACCTCCACGTAGAGCGGCGTGGTCCCGGAGAACAGGTGCGGCTCTACGTCGACTCCGGGGTCGTGGTGCGTCAGGTCACCGTCAACAGTCGCGAACTCGCCGACGGCGCAGCCGACCCGTACTCGCCGTCCTATCGCATGGGGCCGGACGGTACGGTGCTCAGGTATTTCGGGGTGCCCGAGGACGGCGTAGACCTCTGGTTCAGCGCGAGCGCGACCGGGCCGATGCGGCTGCACGTTGTCCGCACCGTAGAAGGACTCCCGGCACTTGCGTCGGGCGCGTTGCCGCCGCGCCCGGCGGATCTGATGAGCAAGCCCTTCGGGCCGACAGATGTCACCATGCGAACTGCAACGGTGACGATCACCCCCGTGAGTCCGTAGGCGAGCGCCGCGAACTTACGCTGACACCAGCCCGTATCGCTCGCGCACACCCACGGCGATCCGTTCGGCGTTCGCCAGGATCGTCAGGCTCGTGTTGACCGCGAGCGACGAGGGAATCGCGGCACCATCGGACACATAGAGTCCCGGGTGTCCGAACACCTCGCCATGACGATCCGTCACACCCTCGCGCGCGGAGGCCGCCATGCGCGCCGATCCGGTCTGGTGTGCCGTCGAGAAATACGTGCCCTGATGCGCTTCGCCGCTTCCCTTGAGCCATTCGAGGGTCACGATTCGGCAACCGTTGCGGCGGAAGATCGAATGTAGCAACTCCATGGTGTCACGGGCATACATCTCGAGGTCGGCAGACGGACGGAGCTCGACCCGCGGCTTCCCCGCTCCGTCGAGCGTGATACGTCCATCCGGCGGGGTGAGACCGAAACTCACCAGGGCCATCACCCGTCGCCGGTACTTCTGCATCAGCTCCACATGCGCCGCGCCCCACCAATCCGGGTCACGCCGTTCGTCCGCGAGCCGAAGCCGCGCTCCGCTGATTGCGGCAATCGGCATCGCCTTGCCGGCCGTGATGGTGATCCCGTGAGACGCGAGGAACTCGTAGCTGATCACTCCAGGATGCGAGCGTCCCGTAAACATGTCGCCGTCGACGATCTCCTCACCGAGCAGGCCGGCGGCTTTCACACCGCCATTGAATGCCACGTTGCGGCCCACCTGATCGCTAAGATGCCGGAGACCTGGCCGCGAACGCAGCAGTAGCGCGGCGGTTCCCACGGTCCCGCCGGCAAGTACCACGAGCTTTGCCCGATAGCCGACCACTTCGGTGCTCCCCGTGCGGCGGCATCGCACCAGGTAGCGCGACGGCACCCCGTCGAAGGCGTCGCCGGATGTCGCCTCGCGAGCATCGACGGCGGCTACGTCGATGGCGTCGAGCTCGCACTCGATCTCCACTCCGCAGCGGGTTGCTTCGGCCAGATAGTTGAGATGCAGCGACTGCTTCGCACCATAGATGCAACCGGTGGCACAGAATCCGCTGCCCATGCAATTCTGCACCGCGTACCGCGCCCGCTCGCAGCTGTAGTCGAGGTTCTTCATCATCTGGTGAAATGCCAGTCCGGTCTTCGGCACATCACTCGCGGCAACCTGCTCGATATGCAACATCTTTTCGGCAAGGTCATACCACGGATCGAACGCCTTCCGGTCGAGTCCGGCGGGCCAGAGCGGCCGTTGCGCCGCATCCCGCGCCTGAAAGGCAAGCGACGGGGCGCGAAACGACGCCATCTCGTAGAACCCTGATCCGCCGCCGAGTGCCTCGGCAAACGTGAAATGCAGGTGTTCACTGCCCAGTCCCTTGATGTATTTCCTGATGTATTGCGGATCCTGCGTCTGCCGGAATGCATCGGTCTGATGCAGGAGGTCGCGGGTCTGCGGCGGCCCGATGGCACTGCCGCGTTCGATGATGCGAACCCTCAGCCCAGCCTGGCCCAGGCGCAGGGCGAGCGCAGCGCCGCCGAACCCGGAACCGACGACAATCACATCCGTATCGACGATGGGCATATTCCCTCAGGCT
>JBOHRY010000133.1:0-4801 GCA_050732955.1 Gemmatimonadales bacterium
TCCGCTGGTTGCCCATGGTGCGCCGGAGCAGGTCGGCTTCGGGCGGCGTGTACCCGCCCAGCGCGATGGCGATCGCCATCGCCTGCTCCTGGAAGATGGGGATCCCCTGGGTGCGCGCCAGGATCGGTTCGAGCCGCGGGTCGGCGTAGGTCACCCGCTCGCGGCCCCGCCGCCGATCGGTGTAGGGCTGGACGAACTTCGCCACGATCGGCCCAGGGCGGATCAGCGCCACCTGTACGGTGATGTCGTACAAGCGCTCCGGCCGGGTGTGCACCAGCGAGGCGATCTGGGCGCGGCTCTCGATCTGAAAGGTGCCGATCGTGTCGCCGCGGCTGATCATCTCGTATGTGGCGCGGTCGTCGATCGGCAACTGATACATCTTCGGGCGCTCGCCGGTCCGCTGCTCGATCGCGTCAAAGGCGCGGCGTACCGCGGCCAGACCGCCGAGTCCGAGGAAGTCGAATTTCGGAATGCCGACAATGTCGAGGTCGTCCTTGTCGAACTGGATGATCGAGCGCCCCATCGTGGTCCACTCGACGGGGGCGTGATCGCCGAGGGGCGCCGACGACAGCACGAATCCGCCGGGATGTGTCGAGCGCAGGCGCGGCAGGTCCTCGCAGGCTCGCATGATGGCGAGCAGGGTCCGGGCCCGCGGCGTGGTGACGTCGAATCCCTGTCCCGCTCCGACCTCCTGCTCCAGCGATTCCGCTCCGTGCCGGCTGTTGTGGTAGCGCAGCCGTTTCGAGAGCCGGAACGCCAGCTCGGCCGGGTAGCCCAGCGCGCGCATCCCGTCCTGCAGGGCCGTGGGCCCGCTGTAGATCTGCGTCACCGCGGTGATCGCGGCTCCGGTGCGTGCATACCTGGCGTACATGTAGTCGAGCACTTCCTCGCGGCGGTCGTGCTCGAAGTCGACGTCGATGTCGGGGGCTTCGGCCTGTCCGTCGACGCGTGCTTCGGAAAGGAACCGCTCGAACAGGAGGCCATTGGCGACCGGATCGATCGCCGTGATGCCGAGACAATAGGCCACCACCGAATTGGCGGCGCTGCCGCGCCCCTGGCAGAGAATGCCGTGCTGCTGCGCGTAGTGCACCGCATCCCACATCACCAGGAAGAACCCGGCAAATCCCAGCCGGCCGATCACGGTGAGTTCCCGGTTGATCTGCCGCTGTTGCGACTCGCTCAGCAGCGTGCCCCAGCGTTCGTGCGCTCCGGCCAGCGTGCGTTCGCGCAGGAACGAATTGTCGTCGTGACCGGCCGGCACGTCGAACGCCGGCAGCGGCGGCCGCACCCAGCTCAGGTCGAACTGGCATTGCTCGGCAATGGCGGCACTCGCGTCGAACCCCGCTGCGCGTCCGATCCACTGCTCGGCGAGCACGCCGGGCTCGAGCAGGCTCCAGCCTCCATTGGGATGACCGAGTCCCCGCTCGGCCATCTCGTCGAGGGTGATCCCCTGGCGGAGCGCCGTGAGCATGTCATGCACCAGCCGACCGCCGTGATCGAGGTAGCGGGGATCCTGCGCCACGATCCACGGGACGCCGCCCTCTTCTGCCAGTGCGATGAGTACCGCGGCCAGCGCCGCTTCCTCGGTGCCGGTGTGATGACACTGCACTTCCACCGCGATGTTGCCATGGAACTGTTCGCGCCACTGATGCAGCAGGCGCAGCGCTGCCGGTCCGCGGTCCTCGCGCACCAGCGTGGCGATCTTGCCCGATGCCGGTCCGGTGAGGAGGTGCAGCCCGCGAGTGCGACCGACGAGATCGGTCCCGGCGAGTCTGGGACGGCCACGTCCCGGGCGCGGATCGTCGGCGCCGCGCAATTCGCCGCTGCGCGAGCGGGTCACGAGTGCGGCGAGGTTGCGGTAGCCCTGACGCGTGCGAGCCAGCACTGCCAGAGGATGTCCATCGACTACCAATTCCGCACCCACGATCGGACGCACACCATGCTCGCGACAGGCGACGCCAAACCGGACGATCCAGCCGAGGTCGGCGGTGTCGGTCAGACCGAGCGCGGTGTAGCCGAGTTCAGCGGCGCGCGCGACGAGATCTTCCGGGGTCACCGCGCCGTCGCCGAAGGAATAGGCGGAATGAGCGCGGAGTTCGACGATGGTCAATCCCACCACCCCGCCAGATACCAGCGATCGTTCGACACATCCCGATAGATCAGCACGGCAACGCCGTCGGCGCGCACGGCTTGGTGATATTCACGCTAAAACGGTTCCGACCATTCTCCTCCCGAGAGACACTGCGGGCCGAGACATTCGTTGAGCGAGAGAGCGGTGCCATTGTCGGTGTATCTGAAAGGCACGGGGAAGCCGCGGCGAATCCGGGTAAGGACAGTTATTTCGCGGGCGAGAGGAAGGAGGACTGGGTGAAGTGCGGGGCCATGAGGGGAGAGCTCGGAGCAAGCCCGGAGCCCGGAGCCCGGAGCTCTGGGCTTGCTCTGGCGCTCCGGGTTCATGGCTGATGGCAGGCTTTGAGGAAGGTCCGAGGCCGCAGCCAGCCCAGAGCCTTCCTCCTCAGGAATCCACCTCACCCTCCGCTCCGGCCGCACCTCTCCCGTTCCTTCCGGCTTCACCACTGCATCGGATTGCAGCTCCAGCACATTCGCCACTGCACGCTCGGCCGCGTGCGCCGAAGCAAATCCCAGATCGAACAGATCACCCTGACGCACTTCGGGCGCTCCCACCGCGTCCACCTGCACCGCGATACCGGTGACTCGATCGGAGAGCGTGATCCGCTCCAGCGCACGCCGCATCAGCCGGAGCCAGGTGGTGCGTTGCGCGGTCGAACGAGCCGCTCCCACCGGTGTCACGATGGTGGCGCGATTCTCCAGGCTCAGCGTGAGCGTGAGCGAGCGCGCCCCCATGCCGTTGGCGATGAGTGCATCGCACACCGTCCGGAGGAGGGAATGCAGCACGAACACCAGCTGCTCGAGATCGGTGGTGGAGAACTCGCTCCAGTCGAGCGACGCATTGGGCAGTTCGCGCGGACGCGACGAGAAGATCGGCCGGCGATCCTCGGCGCGCGCCAGCCGCCAGAGCGCGAGCGCGTCACGCCCGAAGCGGACTTCCACCGATTCACGACTCAGACGCGCAAGGTCACCACAAGACTCGAGACCAACCCCGCAGAAAAGCGACAATAACTGGACGGGTGGAGACAGAACTTCCAAAGGAAGCGAAGCCAAGTAGCTGCGTTCGGTACCCTCAACCACTTGAGAGAAGAGAGAATGGAAAAGAGAGAACGGGGGAGAGAAGCCAGAAGAGAGAAGTGTCTCCGTTCTCTCTTCTCCTTTCTCTCCCACCTTCTCTCTTTTCCATTCTCCCTTCTCTCTTGCGGCAATAGCTGCGACGATGGGAACGCATGACGTCCCTGCTCCATTTGTGTTGATTCCGATCTGGCCAAGTTCCTCTATGGCGCGTCGCGTCAGTACTGTGGTTTCCAGTCCGCGCGCATCCAGCCACGCCAGGTGTTCGGCGGGGCTTACAGCGGCGCGCGGCGCGACCGACAGGAGCCGCGCCAGCAGATCATTCGCTGCCGCGCCGGTCGGCCAGTCCGCAATCGAGAGCGCTACGAACGTCATGAGCGTGCAAGGAAAGAGAGAGCGTGGTGGAAGCGTTCCACCCCGAGGATCTGGCATCGATGGCCACGGTGACGCTCCCGATCCGGGCGGGGTCGCCGAACGGAGTGCGTGCATAGCAAAAACGATCCGGGAGATAGCGCGAAGAGAGCTTGAGAGCGGCGGGGAGTGATTCTCCCGCTACAAGTGCAAAGGCCCCTCCTCCTTCATGGACGGCACGGGCGAGCCGGAAGAGCGTTGTCCGTTCGGAGGGAACGCCGCTCATGACCACCAGCGCAAACCCGCCCGAAACCAGCAGCAGCTCGGCGAAGCGAAGCCCCAGCAACGGGGTGCGCGGCCGGATCACCAGCGGAAGAAGCCCACCGGTCCATCCTTCTCCCAGGGTCCGGCTGCCGTCGATCCAGGCTGCTCTATGGCCGCTGCTGAGGAGGCTCCGGCACGCCGCCGACAGGATCGCCGTGGCTCCCGGAGCGGGAGCGCTCCAGACCGTGGCCCGGCCACGCGGTAAACCATTATTTGGTAATATTTTATCAAACACTTCAATTCCTGTTGCCAGCCCGGCCTTGCGCCGTCCCGCCAACGGAATCGCGTCGGGGAAGCGCTGGGCGAGTTGTTGGCGGAGGTCGAGGGCAGTGGCAGTCATAGGATCCTGAAAACGCAGGGCTATGACAATATACCGAAGATATACCGAAAGCAAGCGCTATCCGCACCTGCCGAACTCAGGCCGCTCTGGTCAGGCCATCTCCAGACACGACTCGGCGCATTCCCGGCAAGTCGTCGCGCATTGGCGCATCACCGGGTCGTGCGGCCGTTCGTCGCACCAGTCGGCACAGGCGGAACAGATCGTGGCGCAGGCCTGACAGGTGTGGTGGTGCAGGTTCGAGCCGCGCAGCAGAAAGGAGGCACTGGTGCGACAGATGTCCGCACAATCGAGGAGCACCAGCACGTCGTGCCGGTCGGCATACGATCCGTGGTGGGCCAGCCCGTAGCTGAGCGTGGCTTCGCATACCGCATGACAGTTGAGGCAGGTGTCGATGCAGTGACGCATCTCGTTGCTGATGTTGCGGGTGGCCGTGGCGGTCATAATCACTCCTCGGCAGTGTGCCGTATCGTGGTGTGACGCCCCAGCTCCTGTGAAACGCACCCTGAGTGTGATTCCGATATCTTTGTCGCGTTCCTGAGGAGGTTTGCCGGTGTCCGACGCTACTACTCCCGTCGTCCTGAG
>JBOHRY010000134.1:0-3943 GCA_050732955.1 Gemmatimonadales bacterium
CACGACGTCACGCAGACGGATGATCGAGCCGGCGGGCGCGGCCGCTCCACGTGATCCCCGCTTCGCCGCGACCGCCAGCGGCTCCTCGGCCACGGTGTTCCATTCGCCGCACCCTTCGCATCGGCCCACCCATCGCGCATGGTCGTGTCCGCATTCCGCGCAACGCCAGCTGGACCGCGGCTTCGCCATCCTACTGCTCGCGATCCGAGTGGCTGTAGAAGCGGGTGTATTGCTTGTGAAATTGCAGATCGACTTGACCGGTGGGACCATTACGGTTCTTCGAGAGCAGGACCTCCGCCTTCCCCTCCAGCGATTCGCCCTTGTCTTCGGCCTTCTTGCGGAGGTCAGGATACATCTCGGGCCGATGAATGAAGATCACGAGATCGGCATCCTGTTCGATCGCCCCCGAGTCGCGGAGGTCGGAAAGCACCGGCGTGCGCTCTCCGCCCCGCTGTTCCGAGGCGCGGGAGAGCTGCGACAACGCGATCACCGGTACGTTGAGTTCTCGCGCCAGCTGCTTGAGCGAACGTGAAATATCCGAAATCTCCTGCACGCGGTTCTCCGAGTATTCCGGGCTGCGCATCAGCTGGAGATAGTCGACGATGACCAGGTTGACCTCATTGTCCGCACGCAGCCGGCGTGCTTTTGAACGCATCTCGAGCAATGTCAGCGCCGGGGTGTCGTCAATCCACACGGGGCAGTTGTTGAGGATGCCGGCCGCCTGGCTGAGCTTGGGATAGTCGGAATCGCGCACGCGACCCTGCCGCACCGCCTGCGAATCCACGCGCGCTTCGGCGCACAGCATCCGTTGCACCAGCGCGTCGGTGGACATTTCCAGCGAAAAAATCGCCACGCCGAATCCCTTCTCGGCGGCGTTGGTTGCGATGTTGAGACAGAACGCCGTCTTTCCCATTGATGGGCGCGCGGCGACCACCACCAGTTCGGATGGCTGGAACCCGGCGGTGAGGAGGTCGAGATCGGAGAATCCACTCGGCACGCCGGTCACCGCAGCACCCGTCTTCTGCAGCTTCTCGATGTGTTCCATCGTGGACCACAGCCGCGTCTTGATGCGGGTGAATCCCGCTTCGCGGCGCTGCTGGCCGATGGTGAAGATCTTGCCTTCGGCGCTGTCGAGGAGCTCGCTCGCTGTCGACTTGCCATCGTACGTCGCCGTGATGATCTGCGTCGCGGCTTCGATCAGGTGACGCTGGATCGCCTTGTCGCGCAGGATCCGCGCGTGGAATTCGAGGTTGGCCGCGGTCGGCACGGCGTTGACGAGTTCATCGAGGTAGGCGACCCCACCGGTAGCCTCCAGGTCGCCGCGCCGCAGCAATTCGTCGCGCAAGGTGATGTAGTCGATCACCATGCGTTGATCGACCAGCGCCCGCAACGCCCGGAAGAGCCGCCGATGCGCTTCGCGATAGAACATGGTGTCGTCCAGCAACTCGGCGGCGCGCAACCCCGCGTCGCCATCGATGATCATGGCGCCGAGGACCGCTTGTTCCGCTTCCGGACTCCAGGGGACACCACGCCCCTGGAACGCGTCAGGCGTGGCGGTCGAGGAGCTGTCTGACAATACGGACGTCATCCCAGGCCGGCCGTTTCCAATTCGGGTTGCGAAGAAGCGCCGCCGGATGATACGTGACGACGAGCGGGATTCCGTGCCATTCGTGCACCTTCGACCGTAACTGACCCAGTGACGTCTTGACGCCGAGCAACGCCTCGGCGGCCGTGCCGCCCAGCGCGAGGAGCACCCGCGGCCGGACCAGCTCAATCTGCCGCGCGAGATACGGCATGCAAGCCTCCCGCTCATCCGGCAGCGGCACTCTGTTCTTGGGCGGGCGGCATTTCACGACGTTCGCGATATAGGAGGTGGCCCGCGGAACATCGATCGCGGCCAGCATCTTGTCCAGCAACTCGCCCGCTCGTCCCACGAAGGGACGCCCCGAACGATCCTCGCTCTCCCCCGGGCCTTCGCCGATGACCATGAGTGCGGCCCGGGGATCGCCTTCGCCGGGAACAGCGTGCGTTCGAGTCTGGCAGAGCGGACACTTGCGGCATTCCCGCACCACGTCCGCAATGGCATCGAGAGACCTCCACGTGGACGGACTTGCCGCGAAAGCCGGCGCGACCACCAGTCCGCGGCCGGGAACGGATGGCCACCCCGCTCGCGAATCGGCGGCGGGTGGTACATCGCGGGCCGCCGAGTTGGCTGGAGGTGCCGCTTCGAGGACCGGCGCCGCAGCGACGGGCGCTACTACGATCGGCGCATCGAGAATCACTTCGTCGCCACCGAGATCGCGCTGCAGCATCAGCCAGCGACGAATCGGCTCATCCATGAAAGCGCTCAACGGCGTCGAGGATCGCTTCGGCGACGTCGCGCTTGCTGCCAAGCGGGACGTCTGCGACGACGCCACGCCGGTCGAGGATCGTCACCTTGTTGGTGTCCACCTCGAATCCGGCGCCGGGTTCACACGCATCGTTGACCACGATCAGGTCGAGGTGCTTCCGGCCCAGCTTGTCCTTCGCCTTGGCGACGGCGTCGCCGGTTTCGAGCGCAAAGCCGACGGTCAGGAGGCCGGCCGGCCGATCCGCCAAGGTGCCGACGAGAATGTCATCGGTCGGGACCAGCTCGAGCGAGAGTGCACCACCGGTGCGAGGAAGTTTCTGCGCGCGGGGGTCGGCCGTCCGGTAATCCGCTGGTGCAGCTGCCATGATGAGGACATTGGCTCCCGGCAGATGTGCTCGTAGTGCCGTTGTCATTTCGGTTGTGGTGGCGATGCGGACCAGCGTGACGCCGACGGGATCCGGTTCGGCTGACGGCCCGCTGATCAAAGTGACCGTGGCGCCGCGCTCCCATGCAGCCTCCGCCAGGCGATAACCCATCTTGCCGCTCGAGCGGTTGGTGATCACCCGGACCGGATCGATGGGTTCGCGCGTGGGGCCGGCAGTGACCACGACGTGACGGCCTGTGAGCGGACTTCTGCCGTGAATCAGGCGAGCGCCGTGCGCGATGATCTCGGCCGGCTCCGCCATTCGTCCGGGCCGCTCGGAGGGTCCTTCGGCGAGGTCACCGACGGCAGGTCCGACCATGGTCCAGCCACGAGCTCGAAGAGCCGCGACATTCGATTGTGTTGCGGGATTGGCGAACATCTCGTCATTCATCGCGGGAGCGACCAGCACCGGAGCTGTCGCCGCCAGGAGCATGGTGGTGAGCAGGTCGTCGGCGACACCTTGCGCCAGCCGCGAAATCACCTGGGCCGTCGCGGGAGCCAGAATGACGAGGTCGGCCTGCTGACCCAGCGTGACGTGGTCGAGTGCGGTCCCGGGTTCCCACAACGACACCTTGACCGGTCGCCGCGTCACTGCCTCGAATGTCACCGCGCCGACGAACTCGCCCGCGCCGCGCGACAGGACCACATCCACCAGCGCGCCCTGCCGGCTCAACTCGCGGGCCAGCAGCACACACTTGTAGGCCGCAATCCCTCCGGTCACGCCAAGGACGACGCGCCGACCCCGCCACATGTCAGGCCTCGGTGCGGCGCCGGCGCAGCTCGCGGAAGGTGAGTTCGCCGCTGGTCAACTTCTGCAGCGCCAGGGTCGTGAGTTTCTTCACGCCCTCCGCTTGCTGCCAGCCAACGACGGCATCACGCGGAAACTCATTGAGGTAGCGCGCGAACTTGGCCGCGACCAGCACGCCGCGATACTTCGAGCCGGTTTCATGCGCCACTTCCTGCGGAGTGAAGATTTCCACGGAGTTCTCCTTGAATCAGTCTGTTGTTGCCGGCCGAACCAGTTCGGCGGCGATTTCGGTCCGCAACCGGTCCAGCACGACGGTAAAGTCCCGTTGACGGCTGGTGCGCCGCGTTTCGGCGTCGAGAATGGCATTCACCGCTCCGAGCGCCGCACCGACCTCGTCGTTGACCACGACGTAATCGTATTC
>JBOHRY010000135.1:0-4175 GCA_050732955.1 Gemmatimonadales bacterium
CAAGCTCGCCGCCACGGTCCTCACCGTTTCATTCGGGGGATCGGTCGGCAAGGAAGGGCCGGCAGCCCAGATCGGTGCCTCGCTGACCAGTCTCTTCGCAGACGTTCTCGGCCTCAAGGACGAGGATCGCCGCCGGTTGGTGATCTGCGGCATCAGCGCCGGCTTCGCCGCCATTTTCGGCACGCCGATCTCGGGCGCGCTGTTCGGCGTCGAAGTTCTCTACCTCGGGCGTATCGACTACACCGTGCTCTTTCCGGCGATGGTCGCCGGGATCCTGGGTCACATCGTCTGCGGAGTGAAAGCGCCTTTTCCCGCGCTCGGCCCCGAATCGCGAGCTCTCGGCCAGTATCAGATGATCGCCCTCTCCCTCGGCGCGGGTGCCCTGTTCGGACTCGTGGCACTCCTGCTGATCGAAACCATGCGCGGAATGGAGCGCGGACTGCGGCGATTCGAACGTTCGCCGTATCTCCTCGCCGCCGCGGGCGGTGTGGCACTCGTGGCACTCTACGCCCTCGCCGGTGATGCTTACAGCGGACTCGGCGTCGACACCATCACGGCCGTTCTTGCCGGCACGGCATCCGTCGCGGCAGGGGCATTCGTGCTCAAGGTCGTGGCGACATCGGTCACCCTCGAAACCGGCGGAAGCGGCGGCATCATCACGCCAGTCTTTTTCATCGGCGTCACGAGTGGTGCCGCGATCGGTCGCCTCCTCCATCTCCCTGGGCCACTGCTTCCGGCGTTCGGATTTGTGGCGCTGATGGCCGCAGCCGCCAACACGCCGATCGCGGCCGCCGTGATGGCGATCGAACTCTTGCCGGAGCCTGTTGGCGTGTACGCCGCACTCGCAGCGGCGACCGCGTTCCTCATGGTCGGGCATCGCAGCGTGTACGCCAGCCAGAAGCTGGGCATTTCGAAGTCCGCCGGGCTCGAGTTCGAACTCGATCGGCCGATCGGCGACCTCAACCGCGCAGGACTTCACGTGCGCACGGGAACCTTCGCCGCCCGCGTGCTGGGAAGTACCCGGCCGCCCCGCAAGAAGGATGAGGAGTAGGCCCGCCCGCTGGTACCCCGAACGCCTAACGCCTAACGCCTAACGCCTTCCAGCCATTGCAACTATTCTGGCCCCCGATGCGTCTTAGACATTGTCTAACTCGGAGCCGGCCCATCATGCTCGGCGAACTCGAACAACTGGTCCTCCTCGCCGTGATGCACGTAGGCGACGACGCCTACGGCATTCCGGTCCGTGATGCCATCGAGCGGCGGACCAGCCGCGATCTCACCTTTGGCACCATCTACAAGACGCTCAACCGCATGGAAGACAAGGGCTTGGTGCGTTCGCGCCTGGGCCCCGATTCGGCGGCGCGCGGTGGCCGACGCACCCGCTGTTACGTGGTCACCGCCGCGGGCCGACATGCCCTGCGTGAGTCGCTCGGCGCGCTCAGACGGATGATGGCCGATCTCGATGTCGGTTGGGAATCGCCATGAGGCGCGGCTGCTACGCGCTCCTTGAGCGTTTCCTCGAGCCGGCATGGGCCGAAACGATCATCGGCGACCTCGAGGAAGCGTGCGACCGGGGTTCGCTCTGGGTGTTGTGGCAGACGCTGGCCGCGCTGGCCCAACTGCAGCACCGTCCACCACGAGGAGATGGCATGTTCTCGACCTTCGTCAACGATCTGCGCATCGGCGCACGGCAACTTCGCCGGTCCCCCGCGTTCGCGGCGACGGCCGTGGTGACGCTGGCGGGCGCGATTGGCGCCGCGGCGGCGATGCTGAGCGTGATCGATCCGGTGCTTTTGCATCCGCTGCCGTATGCGACGCCGAACCGGCTGATGCTGATATCCGAGCGCAACGCGGACGGCACGTCAGACGGCATCGGCTTTCAGACCATAGCCGATGTCGCCGCGCAATCACACGTGTTGGAGCACTGGGCGGCGATCGGCGGCTGGGGGCCGACCATCGGCGATCGCGATCCCGAGGTGGCGACCGGTGCTCGCGTGTCGTGGAGCTATTTCCGGACCCTCGGTGTTTCCGTGGCTCTCGGTCGGGACTTCCTGCCGGAGGAGGACCAGCAGTCTCGCAATCAGGTGGTGATCCTGGGCCACGGCCTCTGGCAGCGCCGATTTGGCGGCGACAGCTTGATCGTCGGCAAGTCGATCATCATCAACGGCGGATCGATGCTCGTCGCCGGCGTCATGCCGGCGTCATACGATGACGTGCTCAATCCCGGCGTCGAAATCTGGCGCGTACTCGGCTACGACGTCTCGCTGCCATACGCCTGCCGCACCTGCCGTCACCTGCAGATGATCGGCCGACTCAAGGCCGGTGTGACCTCCAGCGCGGCGCACTCCGACCTCGACGGCGTGCTGCTGCACCTGATTCACGACTACCCGAAGGAATACGCCAGCGTCGGTGCGCTGGTGACGCCGATGCAGCAGGCGGTCACGGCGAGCTACCGCGGCGAATTGCTGGCGTTGCTCGGTGCGGTGGTGCTGTTGTTGCTCATCGCGGCGTCGAATGTCATCAACCTGCAGTTGGCGCGTGCGGTGCGGCGTCGCTCGGAGTTCGCGGTCCGGGCGGCGCTGGGCGCCGCCCGTTTCCGCCTCACGCGACAACTCCTGGCCGAGGGAGTGCTCCTGGCGCTACTGGGCGGCGCGGGGGGCCTTCTCGTCGGGCGCGTCGCGCTGCCGATGTTGCAGCGTCAACTTCCGCCTGCGCTCCCGCGTGTCAACGCCATTCATCTCGACGCGACGGCGTTCGGTGCTGTGGCGCTTGTCGTCCTGCTGCTTAGCGTCGTGATGGCGCTGGTGCCCGGCGCCCACCGCCAGCGGAATCTCGGCGAGACACTGCGCTCCGGCGGCCGACTCACGGGCGCGATGCAGCACCGGACGCGCTCCGCACTGGTGGTCCTCAATGTTGCGCTGGCGACGATGCTGCTGGGAAGCGCGGCCATGATCGGCCGCAGCATGCTGAATCTCTTCCGGGTTGATCCGGGGTTCGCGCCCGATCACTTGCTGACGTTGAATCTCTCCGCCTCCGGTCCACGATACGGTGATGCGGGCAGCGTGCTGACGTACCATCGACAGGTGATCGAGGCGGTCTCCCGCGTTCCGGGCGTTCGCAGTGTCGCGTTGTCGAATCAGGTACCGCTGGGAGGCAACTATGACACCTACAGCGTCGTCGACGCCGATCATCCGCCGGCCAACCCGGAGCTTGCTCCGTCCGGCGACCGGTACGTAGTCTCGGCGAATTATCTCGGCACGCTGCGCACGCCGCTGATTCGCGGCCGAGGGTTCACCGAGGCCGACGCGCACGACAGCGCTGGACGCGTGGTGATCGTCAGCGCCTCGCTGGCGGGCAAGCTCTGGCCGGGCGCGGATCCGCTGGGAAAGCACGTTCGCATGGGGGAGTCAACGGGCCCGGGCCGCACCGTGATCGGCGTGGTTGCCGACGTGAAGCATCACGGCCTCGATAATGACTTCAACCAGCAATGGTATGTGCCCGAAGGGCAGTGGCTCTTCGCGGACAATTCCGATGTCGTCATCGTCCGCACGTCGGTCGATCCGGGTTCGGTCGCCCGCGCGGTGCGCACGGCGATCGCGAGCCTGGACCCGACAGTTCCGATCTCCAGCGTGGCCACGATGGACCACCTGATCGCCGTATCGACGGCACAGCGGCGGCTGGCGCTGGTGCTCTTCGGCGCATTCGCCGGCGCGGCACTGCTGCTGGCGATGGCGGGGATCTACGGTGTGCTCGCTGGGACCGTGGCCGAACGTACACGCGAGATCGGCGTGCGCAGTGCGCTGGGCGCCGATGCGGCGAGCATCGTGCGGCTGGTTGTGATTCAGGGCGCGCGGCTCGGAGCAGTCGGCCTTGTCGCCGGCTTCCTGCTGGGCCTGGCGCTCGTGCGCTATCTCCGCGCCTTCCTCTTCAACACCGGCACAGCAGACCTCGGCGTGACCGCGGTCGTTGTCGTCGTGCTCGGTGGTGCGACCGTCCTGGCCTGCCTGATCCCCGCCTGGCGCGCGGTGCGGATCGAACCGACGGTGGCACTACGAGGGGAATAGGGCGGGAAGGCGGCAGGGCGGGAGGTCGCGAAGGTGAGACTCGAATTCGCGACCGGGATCTACTGGTGCCGCTTCCAGCCCTCCCGCCCTCCTGCCCTTACATCGCCGGCT
>JBOHRY010000136.1:0-3129 GCA_050732955.1 Gemmatimonadales bacterium
ACCACTTCGGCGCCGTAGGCGCGGGTCGCGGCGATCTTCGACGGCGTCGCGTTGGTCGCCATGCAGACCACGGCGCGAATGCCGTGGATCTTCGCGGCCATCGCCACGCCCTGGGCGTGATTCCCCGCCGAGGAACAGACCACGCCGCGACGCTTGTCGGAGTCCGACATCAGCGAAAACTTGTTGAGCGGTCCGCGGATCTTGTACGCCCCGACGCGCTGGAAGAGCTCGGCCTTGAGCAGGACGTCGTAACCGGTCGCCTCGCTCAGCTGGCGCGACGTGAGCAACGGCGTGTGCTTGATGTGCGGTGCGATCCGGTCGCGGACCGCCTGGAAATCGGCGAGGGTGAGCGTGAACATCGTCCCGGCTCCAGCGTGGCGTGGCTCGTGAACAACGCGGCAAGGGAAGGTAGCCGCTAGTCTTCTTCCATGATTCGCACTGCCGCATACGCCGGCTTCTCAGCCAAGGCGCCGCTCGGCCCCCACACCATTGATCGGCGGGAACCCGGTCCGACCGATATCCGGATCGAGATTCTCTTCTGCGGAGTCTGCCACTCCGACCTGCACACCGTGCGCGACGAATGGGATACTCCCACCTATCCGTGCGTGCCGGGACACGAGATCGTCGGACGAGTTGCCGCCGTCGGATCCACGGTGACCCGATTCAAGCCGGGAGATCTCGCCGCCGTGGGTTGCATGGTGGACTCGTGCGGGAATTGCCGGAGTTGCAACAGTGGCCTCGAGCAATACTGCGACAACAGGAAGGTGACCTGGACATATGACTCGCCGGACCCGCACACCGGCGGTGTGACGTACGGCGGATACTCGACGACGATCGTCGTCGATGAGCACTTCGTGTTGTCGCTTCCCGCGAGTCTCGAACTGTCGGCCGCAGCGCCGCTGCTCTGCGCCGGTATCACCACCTATTCGCCGTTGCGGCACTGGGGCGCGGGGCCCGGTCGCCAGGTCGGCATCGTCGGTCTCGGCGGCCTCGGGCACATGGGCGTCAAGCTGGCGCACGCACTGGGCGCGCACGTGACGCTCTTCACGACATCGGCCGGCAAGGTCGACGATGCGCGCCGGATGGGCGCCGATGAGATCATCGTCACCAAGGGCGCGCCGCGCGACTGGCCGCGCCCCGCGGCACCGCTCAACCTGATCATCGATACGGTGGCGGCGTCGCACGACCTGAATCCCTACCTGCGTTCGCTCGACCGCGATGGCGCGCTGGTGCTCGTCGGTCTGCCGGAGAATCACCACCCGCCGATCGATGAGAATCTCCTCACCAGCAGGCGGCGATCGCTCGCGGGATCCGGCATCGGTGGCATCGCGGAGACCCAGGAGATGCTCAACTTCTGCGCGGCGCATGGGATCGCCTGCGACGTCGAAGTCATCGCGATCCAGCAGATCAACGAAGCGTACGAGCGGATGCTCCGAAGCGACGTCAAGTATCGCTTCGTGATAGACATGGCGTCGCTCAGGGAGTAGCGGATGCGAATCACCAGAAACGTCGTGTCGTTGGCGTTGATCATTGCTGCCGGGGGATGCCGAAGCGGCGCGGCGGCCCGCGCGCAGGTGCCGCCCAAGAGCCAGCTCGGCACGGTGTCGCAACTGATCGCGGGGACGAAAGTCGAAATCGTGTATCGCCGGCCGGTGGCGCGAGGTCGGGCGCTCTTCGGCGCGCTGGTTCCGTGGGGCCGCATCTGGACGCCGAGCGCCGACAGCGCGGCGCGGATCACGGTTTCGACGCCGATGGAGATCAATGGCGCGACGCTCGACGCGGGGACCTACAGCATCTGGACCATTCCCGATTCGGTCTCGTGGACGATCATCTTCAACCGCACCGCCGCCGCGTTCCACCTTCGGTATCCCAGCGGGAA
Organism: Gemmatimonadales bacterium; assembly: GCA_050732955.1. Lineage (GTDB taxonomy): Bacteria > Gemmatimonadota > Gemmatimonadetes > Gemmatimonadales > GWC2-71-9 > Palsa-1233. Next base: position 1,880 of record JBOHRY010000136.1, read on the forward strand.
GGATGTGCTGCGCGTGAACGCCACGCCGATGCATGGCGAGTATGTTGAGACGCTGATCTGGGAATTCCCGATGGTCGATGCTGATTCCGCGACGCTGCAACTGCATTGGGGAACGACTGTCGTCCCGCTCAAGCTTCACACCAAGACGCGCTAGTCCGCGTTTGCCACCGCGATGTCGAGGACGGCGATCCGCTCGATCGCCTGTAACGCCGCTTCGCGCGCCGGCGCGTCGAAGTAGTCCCGGCCGAGAATCCCGGCGAGCCGACGCTCCAGCCGGCCACGCTCGCTGATCAAGACCGGGCGCCGAGCGGGAGCCGCTATCCCCCAGGCCTTTTCGAAATCGCCGCACACCGCCACGAACTTCCGGTACTCGTCGGACCGATCCCGGGTGAATCCGGCGATTACGGCGGCATCGGTCATCCCCTCGATCAACTGGGCCGAGCAGAGGGTGGCATCGCCACCGTCGGCGACGATCTCCCGGCGCAATCCGTCGAAGCCCTCCCTCGTAGTGGCACTCCCGGGGAGGAGGTAGACCGCACCCTTGAGTCCGACCGCACCGAGCCGCTGGATCCGCCGGCGCAGCTTGACCCGCAGGTAGGCCGGATCGGATGGAACGGCGGTGATCAGCAGGAGCCAGCGAAGGCTATTGGGGTAGTTCTGGTCGTGTGATACATCTGTGTCAACCATAGATACAAACGTATCGCTCAACGGCGATTGCCGCTACGGCGGCCTTTGAAGCGATCGATCGGTGGAATCGCCTCGACGCTTCCAGCACCAGCTATCGTTATGGGATGCCAGATCCTCAGGTGCTGATCGTGGGTGCCGGACCTACGGGGCTCGTGCTGGCCCTCTGGCTCGCCCGCCGCGGCATCGCCGTCCGGATCATCGACAAGGTCGCCGAGCCGGGGACGACGTCGCGGGCCCTCGCGGTGCAGGCCAGGACGATGGAGTTCTATCGTCAATTCGGCATCGCCGCCGATGTCGAAGAGCGAGGCTTGAAGTTCGATACCGTCAATCTCTGGAGCTACGGCCGGCACGTCGGGCGCGCGAAGATCACGGTCGCCGGCGAAGGACTGACGCCCTTCCCGCACGCGTTCATCTACCCGCAGGACCAGCACGAACGCCTCCTGATCGAGTACCTGCAGCGCGCCGGCGTGCGAGTCGAGCGTCCCGCCGAGCTGCTCGACTTCGAAGACACCGGAACCGCGGTGAAGGCTCGCATCAAGCACGCCGACGGCAGCGTCGAGAGC
>JBOHRY010000137.1:0-2757 GCA_050732955.1 Gemmatimonadales bacterium
GGCCAAGCGTCGCGTCGGAACTCGCGCCGCTGACCGGTCGGTCAGCGGCCGCTTCAGGCAGCCTCCGCTCCTCTGGCCGGCATACCCGACTCCCGGCTCCCAGCATCGAGGAGATGAAGAGAACGGATTGATGCGCGGAGGCTAGTCCAATGTTCGGCTGAAAGTTCTGGCGCAACGAACCAGCCATTCGCGCGTGAATGGTGGGAGGGGAGCTGGGGGCCCGTCCAGAGGAGCGGAGGCTGTCCGCAAGTTCCGACGCGACGGTTGGACGGTGGCTCCCAGCTCCCCCGACAACTGGGCACCAGGCGTGGGCGCGACGGGGCGACGGCCGCCCCCAGCTCCTCCGACAACTGGACTCAAGGCGCGGGCAAGTTCCGACGCGACGTGTTGACGGCTGCCCCCAGCAGCCTCGAGTGTCAGGGCCCGCCGACGACGTTGATGACGCGATCCAGTCGGATGTCGACCGACGACGCGCCGACTTCGAGGCGGATCGGTTCGCGCTCAACCGTCCATCCGTGAGTCGCCGCGTTCCAGTACGCCAGCGTACGGGCCGGCAACGCGAATGACACCGTACGCGTCTCGCCAGGCTTGAGAGAAACCCGTTGATCGTCGCGCAAGTCCTGCCTCGGTCGCGGCACGGCCGAACCCAGATGCTGCACGTACAATTGTAGAACTTCATCACCCGCGCGATGACCGGTGTTGGTGACGTTGACCTGCACGTCGACCGTTCCGTTCGTGAGGACGCTGTCGGCGCTGGTCCGGAGTGAGTCGTAGCGAAAGCTGGTGTAGCTCAGGCCGAATCCGAACGGGTAGAGAGGGGGACCATCGAAGAACCGGTACGTCCGCCCCGCCATGTTGTAGTTGTCGAATGCCGGCAGGTCGTCGACGCTGCGATAGAAGGTGACCGGGAGCCGGCCGGCGGGATTGTAGTCGCCGAACAGCACGTCGGCGATCGCGGCACCTCCCGCTTGTCCCGGATACCACGCCTCGACAATGCCGGGGATGTGCGCATTGGCCCAGTTGACGGCGAGCGCGCTGCCGTTCAGCAGCACCAGGACGGTGGGCTTGCCCAGCGCGGCGATCGATTCCAGCAGCCGTTCCTGTGATGCCGGCAGGTCGAGGGTGGTGCGGTCGCCGCCGCGGAAGCCCGCGACCTGGACCCGCATCTCCTCGCCTTCGAGCTGGTTGGTCAAGCCGAGCACCAGGACGACGGCGTCGGCCTTGCGCGCCGTTGCGACCGCCTCGGCCTCCAGCGTGGCCGCGGCCGTGGTGTCGTTTCCGGCGACGCCGTCCGCGATGTTCGCGCCGCGCGCATAGAGTACGTGCGTCCGCTTCGCCACGGCGGCGCGAATGCCGCGAAGCGGCGTGATGGTGTCGGATGGGCTGCCGTTGTAGTTGCCGAGCAGGACGACGGGCGCATCCGCATTGGGTCCGATCACGGCGAGGGAATGGAGATCCTTCCGGAGCGGAAGGACATCTCCGTCGTTGCGCAGCAGCACGATCGATTCGCGGGCCACCTGGCGGGCCAGGTCGCGATGCGCCGCGTCGTCGAGCACACTGTACGGAATCGCCGCCAATTTCACGCGGGATGCCGAATCGAACATGCCGAGCCGCATGCGCGCCATGAAGAGCCGGCTGACCGACATATCGATCTGTGCTTCGCTGATCAGCCCTTGATGCGCCGCGTCGACCAACGCGGCATACGTATCGCCGCACTCGAGGTCGGTTCCCGACGTTACCGCCAGCGCCGAGGCCTCGGCAGCGGTCGCCGCGACGTGGTGCCGCTGATAGATGTCGTTAATCGCGCCGCAATCCGATACCACATAACCCGGGAAAGCCCAGTCGCCGCGCAGCGTCTGCTGGAGCAGCAGATCGCTGCCGCAGGCGGCCTTGGCGTCGACGCGGTTGTACGCGCACATGAGTGAGTACGCGCCGCCGTCTTGAATCCCGGCGGCAAACTGGGGCAGGTAGCTCTCGTGCAGGTCGCGATCACTCGGCGTGGCGTCAAAGGTGTGCCGCAGCGGTTCGGGGCCGCTGTGCGCGGCGAAATGCTTCACCGTGGCGACGGTCTTGAGATATTTCGGATCGTTGCCCTGCATGCCGCGGATGAATTGCGTGGCGATGCGGCCCGAGAGGAACGGATCCTCGCCGTAGGTCTCCTGGCCTCGCCCCCAACGGGGATCGCGGAAGAGGTTGATGTTCGGCGACCAGAAGGTCAGGCCGCCATATCGTGCGTGCTGATCGTGCCGGAGGTATTCGTGGTACTTGGCGCGCGCTTCATCGGACACCACGCTCGCCATCGCGAAGATCAGCGTGTAGTCCCACGTCGCGGCGAGCCCGATCGCCTGCGGGAACGAAGTGGCCAGGCCCGATCGGGCCACGCCGTGAAGTGCCTCATTCCACCAGTTGTAGGCGGGAATTCCCAGGCGATCGATCGCGGGGGCCACGTCCTGCATCTGCGAGACCTTCTCCGCCAGCGTCATGCGACCGACCAGGTCGTGCACCCGCGCCGCGAACGGGAGGTCCTGGTTGAGATAATCCGGCGACTGCGCGCCGAGCGCGGCCGTACTGGACGCGCAGAGTGCAAGCGCGGTACGCAGGGTCAGGGCACACGCACGGCGACGCTTGCAGTGCATCGGATTCAGCTTCCCTTCGAAATCGCGATGAATTCCGGATCGTCCTTCGCCACGGCCCGGAACCAGTCGATGAGGGCCGGCAGCGCGCTCGGCGGATACACGCCGATGCTGCCACTGGCGG
>JBOHRY010000138.1:0-5732 GCA_050732955.1 Gemmatimonadales bacterium
GGATGATGCTGATCCACGACGCCGCGCGGAGCCGCGTCCAGAGCGCCGGGGTCGGGTCCGGCGACGCGGGCCACGCCGTCTCGGAGAACACGCGTCGGCGCAGTGCGTGCTCGGTCCGCGCCAGGAAAACACCGTTGAGGCAGAGCGACAGGACCAGCAGCAGCTTGACCAGGAAGACCGGCGACTTGGCAAAGGTGTTCACGTCGGCGAGCGCCAGAGCGAAGCCGGTCACGAACAGCACGGCCAGCCCGATCAGCACGGGGCGATGCGTTGCATGCAGCTCGTCGAGTGCCTGCGGTCCCAGCTGGGATTCGGCGTGTAGTGTCCGCAACGTATCCCGGTCGGCGGCGATGGCGATCCCGCCCCCGACCACTGTCGCGCCGATATGCAGCGAAGTGATGCCCGTCTCGAGGAATTTGGAATCGGAGTACGCCGATTGCCACGGCGCGAACCAGTGTGCCAGGGTCGCCACCAGCGATGCCAGCATTCAATCTTTCCAGAGCCACATCATCAATGTGGCAGCAGTGGCCAATCCCATCGAGGCGATTGCGAGGTTGCGGTGCGTGTCGGCGCTGTTGCCGCCGCCCCGCGCGGAACCGGCGGATCCCGCCGTGGCGACGAACCCACCGTCGGCTACCAGCATCGTGATGCTGTGGATCCACCTTCGTGCGCGCCCGGCAGGATCGTGGCGCGACTCGATCAGATTCCACCCGCCGGTGACGGTGTTCACTGCGAAGAGGATCTCGAGGCCGCTGGCGATCGCGCTGTGGGTACCCTTGAGACTGGAGCGGCGGCTGGGATCCGCGCGCTCGTCGTTGAGCACCTTGTTGCCGACGAAATATTCCGCGGCGAACAACGGCAATTCGATGTAGCTGCCGATCTGGTGGATCTTGAGCCGGACGGCGTAGGCGTTGCTGTATTCGATGGCGCGCGACCGGCCGGTGTCGGCAGTCGGCGATACTGGCACCGGCCTGAGGCCGACGATCGGCCCGCCGATACACGCGCCGCATCCAGTGGCCGCGAGCGTGCGTCCGGTGTCGCTGCCGAAAGCCTGTGCGCCGAGCGCTCGCGTTCCGGCGGCAAGCAGCAATCCGGCCGCCGTGAGCAGACTGGTGATCCTGGTTGCGATCATGGTGCGCTCCCGATGGAGTCGCGGGCGATCATGCGATCAGATATGGGACGCCGTGGACGGGGATATCCAGCACCATCGCGTCGAGCCACTTCGGACCTCATCCTGTGTAATGCTGACGTCAGGTCGCTGGCGAGACCACTCCCTCGTCCGCGACACGGTGTTTCTCAGCCCGCCGCCGGGCGAACTTGAGTTGCATCTCGTCGAACCAGACGTACACCACCGGCGTGATGAAGAGCGTGATCATCTGCGACACGGCGAGGCCGCCCACCACGGCCACGCCAAGTGGGCGCCGCGATTCGGCGCCGGCACCGCTGCCGAGCGCGATCGGCAGCGTCCCCGTGAGGGCCGCCATGGTGGTCATCATGATCGGACGGAAGCGCACCAGGCAGGCTTCGTGGATCGCGTCGCGCGGCGACTTGCCGTGCTTCTCGGCTTCGACAGCAAAATCGATCATCATGATGGCGTTCTTCTTGACCAGACCGATCAGCATGATGATGCCGACGAAGGCGTAGACGCTCAGCTCCATGTGGAAGATCAGCAAGGCGAGCAGCGCACCGAACGCGGCGAAGGGCAATCCCGAGAAAATGGTGAGGGGGTGGATGAAGCTTTCATAGAGGATGCCAAGGACGATGTAGATCACCACGATGGCGAGAACGAGAAGTACCGTTAGGCCCTGTTGTGCATCCTGGAAGGCCTGCGCGGTCCCCGCGAATGGCGCCGAGATGCCGGCCGGAAGCGCCGTCGCGGCGACGCGATTGACCGCGGTCACCGCGTCACCGATGGAGACGCCGGGCGCGAGGTTGAACGCCAGCGTGACCGACGGCAGTTGACCTGAATGATTCACCGTGAGCGGCCCGACGTCCTGGGTAACGTGCGCGAGCGCGGTGAGCGGGATCAGCTGGTCGTTGGCTCCCGAGATCGAGATCACCGACATGGCGCTGAGGTCCTTCTGGTACTGCGGCAGGAGTTCCATCAGCACCCAGTACTGATTGTTGTCGGTGTAGATGGTCGAGACCTGGCGCGCACCGTAGGCATCGTACAGCGCGTTCTGGACCTGATTCATGGTGACCCCGACCGCTGACGCGCGATCGCGATCGATGGCGACATCGACCTCGGGATTCTTGATCTGCAGGTCACTGGTCACATCGCGCAATTCCTTCAGGTCGCCGAGCTTGGCCTGCATCGCTTCGGCGGTCTGATAGAGCTGGTCGATGTCCGCGCCCTTGAGGGTGTACTGGTAGAGACTCTTGGCGGACCGGCCGCCGATGTTGATGACCGGCGGGTTCTGGACGAAGCCGCGCAGTCAGGGCACCTGGCCGAGCTTTCCGGTCAGTTCACGCGCGACCTCGTCGGCCGACAGCGAACGCTTGTTGCGATCGACCAGCTTGATGATGAACCGGCCCTGATTGGTGGTCGATCCGCCGCCACCCGTGCCGAGCGACGACATGTAGCCGGCCACGTTGGGGTCCCGCGAAATGACATTCATGGCCATGAGCTGATGGCGGTACATGCCGTCGAACGACGTTCCCTCGGCTGTCTCGGTCGTCGCGCGCAGCTGGCTCTGGTCCTCGGTCGGGATGAACCCTTTCGGCACCACGTGCGCCAGGTACACCGTGGCGATGAGGATCATCGCGGAAAAGGCGAACATGATCCGCGAATGCGCCATGACCCAGCGAAGACTCCGGTCGTAGCCGTGTACGGCCCGATCGTAGATCCCCTCGGTCACGCCGAAGAGCCGGCCCAGCACGCCGTGCGATGCCTCGTGCTTCTCGTGCGTCGGACGGCGAAGGAAACGGGAGCAGAGCATCGGCGTCAGCGTGAGCGAGACAAAACCGGACACCAGGATGGCAGCGCCGATGGTGACGGCAAATTCGTGGAAGAGCCGGCCGATCAATCCGCCCAGGAAGAGCACTGGAATGAACACCGCCACCAGCGACATGGTCATCGACAGGATGGTGAAGCCGATTTCGGCGGAGCCGCGATAGGCGGCGTCTCGGGGCGATTCCCCCATCTCGGTGTGGCGAACGATGTTTTCGAGCATGACGATCGCGTCGTCCACCACGAATCCCACCGACAGCGTAAGCGCCATGAGGGAAAGGTTGTCGAGCGAGTAGCCGAGCAGATACATCACGGCGAAGGTGCCAACCAGCGACATCGGCAACGCCAGACTCGGAATCACCGTGGCGGGGACGTTGCGGAGAAAGAGGAAAATGACGAGGACGACCAGCGCCAGCGTCAGGTAGAGGGTGAATTTCACGTCCTTCACCGACGCGTCGATCGACAACGAATTGTCGTAGATGGTGCTGACCTTGACCGATGCCGGCAGGTTCGCTTCGAGCCGCGCCATCTCGGCCTTCACCGCGTTGGCGACATCAACGGTGTTTGTGCCGGGCTGCCGCTGAATGGCGATGATGATGCCGCGTTCCTGGTTGTACCAGGCGGCGGCCTTGGTTTCCTGCACGCTGTCAACGACCTGACCGAGGTCGCCGAGACGCACGGGACGCCCGTCGCGCCAGGCCACGATCAGGGGGCGGAATGCGGCCGCGTTGTGCAGCTGGCCATCGGACTCGACGGCGTATGCCTTGTCGGTGCCCCAGAGAATTCCTGTCGGCAGGTTGACGTTGCCGTTGCTGACCGCGTTGGCGACCTGGTCGATGCCGATCTTCCGGGACGCGAGTGCCTGCGGATCGAGCTCGATGCGGACGGCGTATTTCTGCGAACCGTAGACCTGCACCTGCGCGACACCGGACACGGTGGAGAGCTGCTGGCTGATGGTCGTTTCCGCGAACTCGTCGATGGTTGACAGCGGCAGCGTGGACGACGTGACGGCGTACAACAGGATCGACGCAGCCGACGGATCCACCTTGCGGTACGATGGCGGCAGCATTCCCTGCGGCAGCGAACGTGATGTTTGCGTAATCGCCGCCTGCACGTCGGCGGCGGCCGCATCGATGTCGCGGTTGAGCGCGAACTGCAGGGTGATCCCGACCGAGCCCTGCAAGCTGGATGACGTGATGGCGTCGAGGCCGGCGATGGTCGAGAACTGTTTTTCGAGCGGAGTCGCGACCGACGCGGCCATCGTCTGCGGGGAGGCGCCGGGCAACGATGCGGAAACCGAAATGGTCGGGTAGTCGACCGACGGCAGGTCGGCGACCGGCAAGGCGCGATACGCGACGATGCCGAAGACGAGGATGCCACTCATCACGAGCGTGGTCATGACCGGCCGCGAAATCCACGGCGCCGAAAGGGAGTGCGTGCGCGGCGGCGGAGCGGCGGGCGGGACTTCTGGTTCCTGGCTCACAACGCACCCTTCCTACGGCCGCGACCGCGACCGCTGTCGATCGAGCCGACACCGGCGCTATCACCGCGTGCGACGCCGGTGTCAGGGGTTCGGATGGCGACGCGGGCGCCTTCGGTGAGTCGGAGCTGGCCGTCGGTGACGACGCGCTGACCCTCGGTCACACCACCACCGGCCAGCACCGTGAGCGTATCCGTGGCGCGAAGCACGTTCACCTTGACGACGTGCGCCTTGCGTGCCGAATCGACGATCCAGACGACGCTGCCCGACTGCCCGGTCTGCACCGCCGATGACGGAACAACGAGGGCGTTGTGTTCGACATCGAGCTGGAGATCCACCGATTCCAGCGCACCCGGCCAGAGCGCTCCATCGCCATTGGCGAAGTTCGCCTTGAGTAGCACCGTACTGGTGCTCGAGTCCACGGCGTTGTCAAGAAAAACCAGCGAGCCGTTCTCGACCTTGCCGGAATAGCCGATCGGCGAGACGCGCACCACCAGCGACTCGCTGGCCTTGGTCCGCACATTGTTGAAGTACGGCGCCGGAATCGGAAAGCGCACCAGAATGGGCGAGATCTGATTGATCACCACCAGTGTCTGCCCGGCGCCGCCGCGCACCTGATTGCCTTCCTTCACCAGAATGGAGCCCGCCCGTCCGGTGATCTGGGCGCGAATCGTGGCGTACTGCACGTTGAGCCGCGCGGTTTCGATCGCCGCGGTGTCACCGCGCAGCGTACCACCGAGTGCATTGGCGGTGGCGCGCGCCTGGTCGAGCTGCTGTTGCGTGACGTACTCCTTGGATGCGAGCGCCTGGTAGCGCGTGACGTCATGCTCGGCACTGGTCCAGCTGGCGACGTCGCGAGTCGCCGCGGCCTCGGCCTGATCCAGCGCGGCCTGGAATGGCCGCGGATCGATCTCGAACAGGACCTGGCCCTGCGTGACGACATCGCCCTCCTGGAATTTCACGTGCATCAGCAGCCCGCTCACCTGCGCCTGGACTGACACCGAGCGAATCGGCTCGACCGTGCCAGTGGCGTGGAGCAGGAGCGGAACGTCGGTACGGCGTACCGGCGCGACGCCGACCGGAACGGCGGGAGGTGGCGGAGGCGGGGCTTTGTGGCAGGACAGCAGACCAAAGCCCAGAGCCCAGAGCCCAGAGCGCAGCCCGGAGCCAGGAGCCCGGAGCCAAGAGTGCAGCCCGGAGCCCCGAGCCCGGAACCGGGAGCCGACAACTCGGGTCTGAGTCATCAGTTTCCGCCTGAAGTCGGAGCGAGGTGCAGCTGCGTCGCTCCGGTCGGTTAGAGGA
>JBOHRY010000139.1:0-2714 GCA_050732955.1 Gemmatimonadales bacterium
CTGCGAATCCAGAGCGAGGGACTGGAAGCACAGACCGCGACGAACGCGACCCGGGTACCGTCCGGCGAGATCTGAACGAGATTGCTGGTCGCGAGCGGTGCGAATTCGCAGTCGTGCGGCGGGAGCAGGCTGGCCCGAAATGGTGTGGACGCTGCGGGACGCCTGAGCAGCATCGCCACCGCCAGGAGGAGTGCGACAGTCAGGAGTCCGATCGCCGCGATGGGAATTCGGGACCGCATGTCCCGAGCCGGTTGGACGTGTCGTCCCGCGGGCCTGGTCCCCGTCGTGCCATGCAGCGCGGCGGCGAATTCGGCGGCACTGGCGAATCGGTCGGCCGGCAGCTTCTCCAGCGCCGTGAGCACCGCATCCTCAACTGCCGGCGTGATGTGTTTCCGCTGCGGGATGAGCCTGGCAGGCTCGCTGGTCATCACCTTCGCGACAATTGCCTGCACCGTACTACCGGTGAACGGCGGATCACCGGTAAGCATTTCATAGGTCATCGCGCCCAGGGCGTACACGTCGCTGCGCGCGGTGATCTCACGCTCCCCCATCGCCTGCTCGGGACTCATGTAATGCGGTGTACCGAGCGACATGCCGGTCTCGGTCATCCGCGATCCGCCGCCGGCGCTCGAAACGGCGAGGGCGATGCCGAAGTCGGCGACCAGGGCCGAGCCGTCGTGCAGCAGAATGTTTTCGGGCTTGATGTCGCGGTGGATCACGCGACGGCGGTGGGCGTAGTCGAGCGCACCGGCAACCTCGGTCGCGATCCGCACCGCGTCGGGGATCGGCAACTGCTTCTCGCGAGTAAGCCGGTCGCGCAGCGATTCGCCATCGACGTACGGCATGACGTAGTAGGCCGTGCCGTTGACTTCGCCGGAATCGATCAGGCCCAGGATGTGAGGGTGCTGCAGCGTGGCAATCGTCTTGATCTCGCGCAGGAAGCGCTCTGCGCCGATGACCGCGGCGAGTTCGGGCCGCAGCACCTTGATCGCCACATCGCGGTCGTGCTTGACGTCGTGCGCGAGATAGACCGTCGCCATGCAGCCCTGGCCGAGCTCACGCTCGATCGTGTAGCGGTCGGCGAGGCTTCCCCGCAAGCGTTCCAGGGTCACGCGCAGTACCTCATCGGGGGACAGCGGAGCGCAAGCAAAGCGGTCCAGCGTTCGATCGTCGAGACATTGGCAAGGTGAATCGCGTGGTGGAACTGGTCCGGCATGGGCGAATATACGGCGTACCTTGGACCCGAGCCATGATCGGGGCATCGTTCGGTGACGGCTCGGGCCGGTACGACTGGCGATCAGGGAATCGCGGGAACCTTAGGCTGTCGCAAGCTGTTTTGAGAGCAACCTTTCGTCTGCATTCGCAGGGAGTTCCTCGATGTCGATCCGGCCGGTTGTCCGCAGCAGCACATCCATTCCAACCATCGAAGGCGCTGGTGTGCATCTCCGCCGTGCCTTCGGATTCGGCAACACCAGCGAAACTGATCCCTTCCTGTTGCTCGATGATTTCCGCAACGAGCGCCCGGCGGACTACATCGCCGGCTTTCCCTGGCATCCGCATCGCGGCATCGAGACCATCACCTACGTGCTCGCCGGGAGAGTCGAGCACGAGGACTCGCTCGGCAACAAGGGCCTGCTTGCCGGTGGTGATGTCCAGTGGATGACAGCCGGCCGGGGCATTCTCCATCATGAAATGCCGCAGGGTGATCCCGATGGCCGAATGCATGGCTTTCAGCTCTGGGCGAATCTTCCCTCGGCGCACAAGATGACTGCACCGCGGTACCAGGACGTCGCCGCGAAGGAGATTCCGCTGGTGACCGACGATGACGGCACTGCAGTGCGGATTATCTGCGGCGAATTCTGGGGGAAGCGCGGTCCGGTGGACGGTATCGCCGCGGAACCGAGCTATCTCGATGTCTGGGTCCCGCCGGGCCAGCGGAAGGTGCTGCCGGTGGATACGTATCGCAACGCGTTCGCGTACATCTTCGAGGGGAGTGCGTCGTTCCGGGACGCGTCGGCACCGTTCGGCGTCCTGACCGAGCAGACTGCCGGCATTGACGACATGCTGGTGCGGGAGCGACGCGGTAACCGGTCGCTGATTCTCTTCGGCACCGGCGATGAAGTGGTGGTGAATGCAGGACCGGAGGGTGTCCGTTTCCTGCTGGTGTCGGGGCGTCCGATCCAGGAACCGATCGCCTGGCACGGACCGATCGTGATGAATACCCGGGTTGAGATCCAGCAGGCATTGTCCGACTTGCGCGACGGGACCTTTATCGCGTAACCGCCAGCTCCATTCCGGTCAGGAATCGGCCGGGCTGGTCAGGCACCGTCGTACATCGGAAGGCCGAGATTGCCGCAGGGCTCACCCCGTCGGTCCGGTCATACCCGGCGCCACCATCTTCTGGAAGCGAGGGTTGCTGCGCAACGGGTTGAACAACGGGTCGATCTTGAGATAGCCCGGCGTCACATAGAAGTGACTCTTGAGAAGGCTATCGATGTCGTCCAGCGCCTTGTCGGTCTGGCCAAGGGTGATTTCGACGCGGACCCGCTGGAGCCGGACGTACGGGTCATTGGGAGTGTTCGGTACGACGTCGCTCATCGCCTGGGTGATCTCGCGCGTCGCGTCGGCGTCGTGACCGGAATACGCCAGCATTACGGCGTAGAGTGCCCGCAATTGAGAATCCTTCGGGGAGGCGTCGCTCTGCTCCTTGGAGA
>JBOHRY010000140.1:0-4202 GCA_050732955.1 Gemmatimonadales bacterium
GCCGGAGTAAACGAAATGAGTGAGGTGATGACCACGATGTCGACGGCGGCCTGCAGCAGCAGGAGATTCGGTCCGGGGATGTGATTCGGCCCGCGGAGCCGCCACGCCAGCCACGCTGATGCGGCCAGCGCAATCGCCGCCACGATGACGATGGAATCGACCGCCGGATCGGGCCGGCCGAGTTCGCGCCCGATGGTCAGCGCTACCAGAATCACCCGCGCGAAGAGAATCCCGGCCAGGAGGGCGCGTGGACCGGGGATCGTCACCCGTCCCCAGCCACCAGTCGGCGCGCCCAGCGCGGCGGGGTCGAGCGGGTATTCGCCGGTGCGCGTCTCCGGCGTGTCGGAGTGGCTTGGCGTGGAAGTCAAGAACTGAAATATGGCGACTGGTGGAGGCGTAGCCTACGGTCGACTAGAGTTTCTCCATGTCCGACGCGCCGGTTCGCCTCGACAAATGGCTCTGGGCCGCCCGGTTCTTCAAGACCCGGTCCGCCGCCACACTCGCTGTCAATGGCGGCAAGATCGAGATCGATGGCCAGCGCCCCAAGCCGGCACACCTGATTCGCGTGGGCCAGGTGATCAGCGTGCGGCTCTCGCCGTATCAGCATGTCGTCGTGGTGACTGCGACCGCGGAACGCCGCGGCAGTATCGCCGCCGCGGCCGCGCTCTTCCAGGAAACAGCAGAGTCGCGGTTGGCCCGCGAACGCCTGCAGGAGCAGCTGCGCCTCGCCCCGGCCTTCGAACGGAACGCCGGCAAACCCAGCAAGAAGGACCGGCGAGCGCTGGACAAACTGCGGGAGCGATAGGCAATAGAGATCGCCCAGCGCTTAACGCTCAACGCCTAACGCCTAACGCCTCCCGCATCACAGTCCCGCAAACCACGGATATCCCTGATCTTCCCAATACCCTCCGGGCTTTTCGGCGGTGAACGTCACGCCAGTCAAATACTTGGTGAGCTTGTAGCCGAGCTTGATCGGTGAATAGAGGCGCAACGGCGCCCCGTGCGCGACCGTCAGCGGCTGTCCCTCGAACCCATCGGCCAGGATCGTCTGCGGGTGCATCGCGCTCTCGATATCCCAGCCGTTCATGTAGTGCGAATCGAACGAATCGAACCGGACGTACCGCGCGCCAGGAAGCGGCTCGACCAGCGCGGCAATGGTGCTGAACGGCACGCCGCGCCACGACTTCACCACCGACCAGCCCTCCACGCAATGATGCGTTACCGTGTAGCCGATGTGCGGCAGCACTCCGAGCGTCTCCAGCGTGAAGACCGTCGGCTTGGAGACGAGACCGCCGACTTCCAGCCGCCAGGTCGCGGGCTCGCTCAACATCGGGATCACGTCGGAGATGAAATACGCCGGCATCTCGCCGTGATCCACCTGGCGCGGGTTCACACTCCGATGCGTCACACCTTGCAGCGCCTCACCGAGCCGGTTGTTCGCCGCGATCACCCGGTTGAACAGCGGCTGCAGGTGCTTGCCGCCGTCCCAGCCGCAGGCGACCAGGGCGGCGGGAAGGGTCGGAACCGCGAGCCGGATGAATTCACGGCGTGCGATGATGCGGCGACGCTCACTCACTGGCGGTATGCCTGCCGCGATAGCGGCCGGTGATGATGGCGCGGAGCGAGGCGGGATCGGAAACGAACACCGCCACCACGTGCACGACGATGAAGGCCGTGAACGTCCAGACCGCGACAAAGTGCCAGTACCGCGCCCATTCGTACCCGCCGAACATCGCCGTGAGCCACGACAGCTGCACCGGCTTGGCAACGGCAAACCCGCTCAGGACCGAAATGACCGCGAGCGCCAGCACGAAGGTGTAGGCACTCTTCTGCAGCGCGTTGTGCTTCCCCTGCGGCGGCGGGTCGCGGCGGAGTCGCAGGTAGTAGCGGGCCATCTGCACGGCGCCCGGAACGTCGCGGGGGCGGAAGAGCAATGCACGCCACTCACCGGAAACAACGAGAAAGATCACATAGGCGAGACCAGTGAGCACGAACGGCCACGCCAGCACGAAATGCCACCGGAGTCCGCCCGCGAGCCAGCCACCCAGCAACACTTGCCGCGGAAGGTGTGCCCGGCTCGCATCGAACGGGTTGAGGGCGCCGAAGGTCTCGCCGTGGTATCCGATGTGCGCGTATGCCGTGTAGATCTGCAGCCCACTTCCGATCATCCCGGCAAGAAAGACGGCGTTGAGCCAGTGGGTCAGCCGCACCAATCCGCGGTGACGCAGCGGCGGCGCCACCGGCGTGGCGGCCGTTGTCTCCCCGGTACGTGTCGCATCGATCGGCGTGCTCATATCCGCCAAATCTAGCGCCGCGGCTCCTCAGGGCTCGGCAGTTTCGACCGCTTCCCAGGCCACGTATGCGGCATCGAGGGCCGCCCGTGCCGCGTCCCGGGCGCGAATGAGGTCGCCGGCTCTCGCGGCGCCATCCGGGGTAGCATAGAGCGCTGGATCGAGCAGTTCCGATTCCAGTCGGCCCAGCTCCGCTTCGCGCCGGGTGATCAGCGCCTCCGCGTCGCTTCGCGCACGCTCGGCGGTCCGCCGGAGCGACGCATCGGAGCGGCTGCGGCGCGAGGCTTCCTTCGGACGGGCGGCATTGCGGTCGCGCTCCGCCTGGCGGGACGCGCGCGTCGCGGCAACGTGCGACTCCCATTCGGCAAAGGTGCCGGGATAGTCCGTCAATCTGGCGTTGTCCAGCGACCAGATGCGCGTCGCCAGCGCGGCGAGCAGTGCCCGATCGTGCGTCACCAGCACGACCGTGCCATCGTAACTCTCGAGCGCATCCTCGAGCGCCTCGATCGATTCGACGTCGAGATGGTTGGTCGGTTCGTCGAACACCAGCAGGTTGGCGTCGCCGAGCATCATCAGCGCGAGAGCGACGCGGGCGCGCTCGCCGCCCGACAACGACGCGGCGCGCCGCTGCACTTCCGCACCGGAAAAATCGAATCGCCCGAGGTGACCCTGGATCTGACCCCGGTTCCAGAGCGGCCGCCGCTCCGCGATCAACTGATACAACGTCGCTTCCGGATCGACGTCGCCGAGATCCTGCCGGTAGTACGACACGCTGATCGACGGCATCAACCGGAGCTCGCCGCCATCCACCGGCCGCTCGCCGAGCAATGTGCGGAGCAGCGTCGTCTTCCCTGCACCGTTGGGGCCGATGAGTCCGACCACGTCGCCGCGCCGGAGGATCCCCGACCAGGGCTCGAGCAGTTGCCGCGTGCCAACGCGAATCTCCAGGCGATCCGCGACCAGCAGTTGGTCGCCACCCCGCGCGCTGGAGCTGAACGCCACGGCCATCGCGCCTTCGCTCCCCGGCGGCGCGGAGAGCCGTGGCATCCGTTCGAGCCGACGGCGACGACCTTTCGCCTGGGACGACTTCTGCCCCGCGATGTTCCGGCGGATGAAATCTTCTTCGGCAGCCACCCGCGCATCCTGCTTCCGGACCGCGCGCTCGAGTGCCAGGCGTCGTTCGGCCCGCAGCGCGATGAACCGCTGATAGTTCCCTTCGTAGGCTACCGCGGTGCCGCCCTCGAAGTGCAACACGTGATCGACCACCGCATCGAGAAAGGCGCGGTCGTGCGAGATCAGCAGTACGGCTTCGTCGATGTCGCGGAGATACGCCTCGAGCCACCGCGCGGTCGCCAGATCGAGATGATTGGTCGGTTCGTCGAGGATCAGCAGGTCGGCCGGCGCGGCGAGCTGGCCGGCAAGCGCCAGCCTGCCGCGCTCGCCGCCCGAGAGCGTGTCCACCGCGTGGGTGCGCGCTACGACCGGATCGAAGCCGAGGCCGGCAAGCACCGCGTCGATCCGTGCCTCCGCCGCGTAACCGCCAGCATGCTGAAAGCGTTCGAGGTCGTGCGCGTAACGATCGAGCATCAGAGGAGTGGCGTGATCGCCGGCATCCCCGATCGCGTGCGCCTGCGCGGCCAGATCGTGCTCCAGCTGCAAGAGTTCCGCGAACCCTTGTGCCGCGGCGTCCCACACCGTCTCGGCGCCACCGAGTTCGCGATATTGGTCCATGACCGCAATGCGCATCCCGGCCGCGCGCGCCACGGTACCGTCATCCGGCTGGCGCTCGCCGGTGAGCAACTGCATCAACGTCGTCTTGCCGGTGCCGTTCCGTCCGATGATCCCCCAGCGCTCGCCGCGTTCGATCTGGAGAGAAATGCCGGTGAACAGCGGGTCGGCGCCGAAGACGAC
>JBOHRY010000141.1:0-3031 GCA_050732955.1 Gemmatimonadales bacterium
CCAACCGCCTGCGGCACGGTGCGCACCACCCCGTCGAAGACGACCCCGGAAGCGGCCGCCGGCTTGCCGAGCTTGTGGCGGATGACGCCCAGGATGATGTCGTCGCTGACGAGATGCCCCGCCTCCATCACCGCGCGGGCCTCGAGCCCCAAAGGCGTCCCCTGACGCACGGCGTCACGCAGCAGGTCGCCCGTGGCGAATTTCGGAAGATGCAGCGCATCGGCGAGACGGGCGCCCTGGGTGCCCTTGCCGGCGCCCGGGGGCCCGAGGAGAAGAATATCCATGCTGAAATTTAGCTGAGTGTCATCCCGACCGAAGCGAGCCCGAAGGCCTCGGGACGTCAAAGGATGTTAGCAAGATGTTCCCTAACGCCTAATGCCTAACGCCTACCAATCACATCCCAAATCGACTCTGCCGCCCGCGAAACTTTATCCTTCCCGACTTCATGAACCCATCGTACTTGCGCAACTGCCGATGCTGCTCGATCTGGGCGATGGTGTCGAGCAGCACACCGACCACGATCAGGATCGAGGTGCCGCCAAACTGGAATTGCTGGATGCCGACCGCCTTGGCCATGCTGATCGGGATGATCGCCACCACCGCCAGGAAGAGCGAGCCCGGAAGCGTGATCCGCCCCAGCACGCCATCGATGTAATCGGCAGTTGCGGCCCCCGGCTTCACGCCCGGGATGAAGGCGCCCTGCTTCTTCAGGTTTTCGGAAAGATCGACCGAGTTGAACACGATCGACGTGTAGAAGTAGCTGAACACCACGATCAGGAACGCAAAGAGGAGATTGTACGGCCACCCGCCGGGGATCAGGAAGCTGGTCAGCGAGAGCAGCGTCTCGTTGCCGGTGAACTGCGCCACGGTGGACGGCACGATGATGACCGTCTGCGCGAAGATGATCGGCATCACGCCGGCGGTGATCAGCCGAATCGGAATGAAGGTCTTCTGCCCTTCGCGGATGCGGCCTCGCCCCATCACCTTGCGGGGAATCTGGATCGGGACGCGGCGCGCCGCGAGCGTCATCGCGACCACCGCCGCGATCATCGCCACCAGCACGATCCCCAGCATCACCACACCGCCCAGCGAGACGACGCCGTCGCGGATGTAGCCGATCGTGGTAAGGAATGCCGGCCACACGCGCTCGAGAATCGACACGGTGATGAGCAAGCTCATGCCGTTGCCGATGCCGCGCTCGGTGATCTGTTCGCCGAGCCACATCACGAAGATGGCGCCCACAGTGAGCGTCGCCACCATGATGAACCGGCTCACAAAGCCGGGATAGGGGATGGCGCCGGGGACGGTGCTTTCGACGAAGAGCGCGAAGGTGTAGGCCTGCGAGAAGGAGATCGCCACCGTGAGGTAGCGGGTCCACTGCGTCAGCTTCTTCCGGCCTTCCTCGTCCTTCTGCATCTTGCTGATGGTCGGGATGACGCCGCCACCGAGCTGAAAGACGATCGACGCCGAGATGTACGGCATGATGCCGAGCGCAAAGATCGTGGCGCGCGACAGACCACCGCCGAGCGCGTCGTACAGCGAAAAGAGCGTCTGCGTGCCGGAGCCGGCGGAGTTCTTGATGAAGTCCGACAGCGCCTGGACGTTGACCACTGGTGCCGTGATGTGGGCACCGACGCGGTAGACCAGCACGGCAAGCGCCGTGAACAGGAGTTTGTCGCGCAGCTCCGGATCGATCTGTGGCAGGCGAGGCGCCGTCATCAGGCCTCGACCCGCCCGCCGGCCGCCTCGATCTTGGCCCGCGCCGAAGCCGAGGCGCGGACACCCTTGACCACCAGGGCGCGGCCGATCTCTCCGTGTCCGAGCAGCTTCACGGGTGCCGACACCTTCCGGGTGATGCCCGCCGCCATCAAGCTTTCCGGCGAGATTTCATCGCCGCTGATGCGCTCGAGATCCCGCAGGTTGACGGCCAGGTACGTCACCTTGAATGGATTGGTGAAGCCGCGCTTGGGGAGACGCCGGTACATCGGCATCTGACCGCCTTCAAAGCCGGTGTTGGTGTTGCCGCCCGAACGCGCCTTCTGACCCTTGTGACCCTTGCCGGACGTCTTGCCCAGGCCCGAGCCGGGGCCGCGGCCGACGCGCTTGCGCGATCGGTGCGAGCCAGCGACTGGACGCAGCGTCGACAAGGTAATACGGGCCACTTCCTCTTTCTTGTTCGCCATGATCAGCGTCCCTTCCCCTTCGCCGCCTTCACCGGGGCCACGTCAACCAGGTGGCGCACCTTGAAGAGCATCCCGCGCAACGTCGCGGAGTTATCGATCTCGACGACCGCCTGATGATGCCGCAGTCCGATCGCCTTGAGCGTGCGATTCATCGATTCCGAATGACCGATCCCGGAGCGGATCTGCTTGACCCGGAGCCGCTTCGCCTCGGACTCTTCCGGAATGACCGCCGCGTGATGCGCGGGTCCTTGCCGGCCGATTGCTGGATTGCGTCCCATCGTCAGATCTCCTGGCGGGCGCGATACCCGAGCTGATCCACGTCGATGCCGCGCTCGCGCGCCACCTGCTTGGCGCTGACCAGGCTCTGCAGCCCGGCCATTGTCGCGCGCACCATGTTGTGCGGGTTGTTCGACCCGAGACTCTTGGTCAAAATGTCGGTAATGCCGGCGCATTCCAGCACCGCACGTACCGGCCCGCCCGCTATCACACCGGTACCGCTCGCAGCCGGCTTGAGCAGCACCCGGCCGGCGCCGTGCTCACCGATGATCTCGTGCGGAATCGTCGTTCCCGAACGCGGCAACTCGACCATGGCGCGCTTGGCGGCTTCAACCGCCTTGCGCACCGCCTCGGCAACCTCGTTCGCCTTGCCGCTCGCCACGCCAACGCGTCCCTTGCCGTCGCCCACCGCCACGAGAGCATTGAACGAGAATCGGCGGCCGCCCTTGACCACCTTCGCCACGCGATTGATCGCCACCACGTTCTCGACATAGTCGTGCTGGCCATCGCCGCGATCATCGCGACGATTGCCACCGCTACCGCCGCCCTGGCCGCCGCGACCGCGGCCACCC
>JBOHRY010000142.1:0-3617 GCA_050732955.1 Gemmatimonadales bacterium
GCCGTGCACCGTCCGCATGACCCAGTAGCCGTGGCGCCAGACTCCGGGGTATGTCTCGAAGTACGCCGCGTGATACTTGCTGCCATCGGGATCCGACCAGAATCCGATCGGCATCGCGGGGAACGGACGCGTGCACACCAGTTCCCCGGCTTCGCCCGGCGGACACGACGAGCCAGACTCGTCCCATACATCCACCGCCATTCCCAGCCCGGGCCCGACGATTTCGCCACGATAGATCGGCGAATACGGATTGCCGAGCATGAAGCATGACACGATGTCGGTACCACCGGAGATGCTGGCCGGCTGAACCGAGGCTCCGATTTGGCCGCGGATCCAGTCGAAACTCTCCGGCGCGAGCGGACTGCCGGTTGAAAGGATCGACCGCAGCGCCTGCAGCTCATGGGCGCGAGCCGGCTCGAGTCCGCGCTTTTCCGCGAGGCTCAGGTACTTGGCACTGGTCCCGAACACGTTCACTCGTTCTTCGGCCGCCATGCGCCAGAGCACATCAGGCTCGGCCGCAGGCAGCGGCGCGCCGTCGTACAGCACCAGCGTCGTGTCACTGGCGAGCGCGCTCACCTGCCAGTTCCACATCATCCAGCCGCAGGTGGTGAAGTAGAAGAGTCGATCGCCGCGCCGCAGGTCGACGTGCAGACGATGCTCCTTGAGATGCTGCAGCAATGTTCCGCCGGCCGAGTGGACGAGACACTTGGGAAGCCCCGTCGTGCCGGACGAATACAGGAAGTAGAGCGGATGGTCGAACGGAAACCGTTCGAACGGTGGTATCGGTGCCGTCGCGCGCGTCAGATCTGCCCAGCGATGAACGCCGCCGGTGTCGGGCAGTTGGCCGGCGTGCACGTAGTCAATCATGATCGCGTGCTTGACCGACGGCAGCCGCCGCAGGAGTTCTCCGGCGCGTTCGGTGCAGTCGATCACCTTGCCGGCGTATCGATACCCATCGCAGAAGAACAGGATGCTCGGTTCCGTCTGGCCAAAGCGATCGACGATGCCGTCCACCCCGAAATCCGGAGAACACGACGTCCAGACCGCGCCGAGGGTGGCTGTCGCCAGCATCGCGACAATCGCTTCGGGAATGTTGGGTAGCCAGCCGGCGACGCGATCACCCGAGTTGATCCCCATGGATTGCAGCGCAGCTGCCAGCGCTCCGACCTCACGACGCAGTTCGGACCAGCTCCGGCTCGACGCGTGTCCGCGTTCGTCCCAGGCGATGATCGCGTCGTCGGGACCGTCACGGCGCAGCAGATTCTCAGCGAAGTTGAGGCGGGCACCACGAAACCAGCGTGGTCCGAGGACCGGATCGGGCGGCGCCATCCGCTCGGCGCCGATGACGACGGCGTCCCACGAGCTGCCGTCGGGCCGCACGTCGGCCACAACGCCGGTGTCGCGCCAGACCGCTGCCCAGAACTCGGCCGGATGCGCGATCGACCAGCGATGGATCGCGTCGAACTCGGCTGCATCGTGACTCGAGGGGAACGCCGCGCCACCGGCCCGCAGCCCTTCAGCAAACCTCGCCAGCTGGGACTTCGCAGCCAACCCGGGGTCGGGACGCCAGATCGGAGTGTCGTAGGTCATCAGCGGCTGACGTTAATGGTGATGCAGCACGACGTCATCGCTGCGAACCTTCGGGCCGATGAAGAGCGTCAACGTCTCGCCGCGATACCCGGGTGCGACGACCACGACATACTGCTTCCGGCACTTGGCGAGCAGCTTCGGGTCGAACTCGAGCCGGTACTCGCCGCGCATATCGCTGAACGTCCCGAACGTCGTACCCATGATCTGGAGGTGGGCGCCGCTCAGCGGCGTCTTGCCGTCGGTATCGAGCACCCGCCCGATCACGGCGGCGAGGACCGGCGTGCCGTCGGGATTGTTGCCAAGGTCGGGAACGTCGACGCATCGACCGGCCGTTTCGTCGTCGAAGGAATTCTCCCAGTTGTGCGGGTCGAGGTTGGACAGCCCGGTGCGCCCCATCGAGCCCGCCGCCGGCGGTGCTGGCGGTGCCGCGTTGGACGGCGACCCACTCGCGGAATCCAGTGGTGGCGGCGGGCCAAAGGCCGAGGTTGTTGGCGTCGGGATGCGGTGCACACCCAGATAGTCCGCCGGCGTCGGGATCCGGTTCGCCGGCGGCGCTGGTGGTGCGGGGTTCGGCTTCGGTGGCTCGGTGGTGGGCGGCGGTGGAGGCGGAGCTGGCGTGGGAGCCGGCGGGGCTGGGGTCGTCGTCGGCTCGGTCTGGGTCTGCTTGGTCGACGACGCTTCCTTGGCGGGCTCGTCCGGTTTGGTCGAGTTTGGCCCGAGCTCGACTTCCTTCATCGGCGGCGGCGGCGGTTCCGGACGCGTTGCTTCAACTTTCCGGGGCGGAACGGCGAAAGGCTTCGCCTCGGGAGGAATGGCGAGGGGCTGGACGGCCTGACTCCCCCTGGTCCGGGTGACCGGTACGTTGGAGCTCGGGATGCCGAATACCAGCAGCAGGATCAGGAGGAGATGGACCATCGCGCTTGCCGCGAGAGGGGTCCAGCTTCGCCGGTCCGGCCGTTGCGGCTCCACCTCGAACTCGATCGGTGTCAGCACGCTAGCAGAGTACCCCTGAACGGGTCGGATCGGGATGGCCCTGGCGGCGCAAACGGGTGGGCACCTTGCAGATACGCCCCCCGCCGATGAGTAGTTGCGAGCCATCCGGGCCATATTCCGGCATGAGCGCTCCCGACCACGTCCCTGCCCTGATCGCCGGAGCCGGACCGATCGGCCTTTGCTGCGCCATTTCAGCTCACCGGCGCGGCATCGGCCACCTGGTGATCGACGCTGGAGCGATCGCCCAGTCGATCGTTCGCTACCCGGTAGGCATGACGTTCTTTACCACACCCGAACGCCTGGAGATCGGCGGCCACCCGTTCACCTGCGCGGGTGCCAAGGCGAGCCGGGAAGAGGCGCTCAAGTACTACCGCGGGGTGGTGCGCGCCGAGGGACTGGCGGTGCAGACGTTTACCCGTCTGCTGGCCGCCGAGCGTTACCAGGGCCGGATTCGTTGCGAGCTGAGCGAACGGGCAGGTGTTCGCGAGGTGACATGTGATCAGTTGATCGTCGCAACCGGATACTTCGAACACGCCAATTTGCTGGACGTGCCGGGAGAGGCGCTGCCGCACGTGCATCACTGGTTCGATGAGGCGCATCTCTCGTCCGGTCTCGATGTTGTCGTGGTGGGCGGCAAGAACTCCGCCGTTGAGGCGGCGTTGCAATGCTTCCGCGCCGGCGCGCGAGTCACATTGGTCTATCGCGGAGCAACACTCAAGTCGAGCGTGAAGTTCTGGTTGCGACCTGACCTGGAGAACAGGATTGCCGCCGGTGAGATCTCGGCGCGATTCGGGTGCGACGTCGTCGAGATCACACCGGACGACGTCATCGTCCGCCGGGCAGACGGCGCCATTGACCAGGTGCCTGGTGCGCGCGTCTATGCCCTGACCGGTTATCACCCGGACTTCAACCTGCTCGCCGCAATCGGTGTCGACTGCGACGCAGTGACCGGGCGCCCAGCACTGGATCCTGAGACGTTGCAGACCATTGTGCCGGGTGTCTATCTCGCGGGGAGCGTGGGCGCGGGGCGAAAT